>JBKPEX010000068.1:0-3920 GCA_046728625.1 Thermoproteota archaeon | reverse complement strand
GGGGCTACTAATCTCACAACAGGAGTTGCAAATGCAAACATGGATAGATCGCCAATATTGGCAATTACAGGGCAAACACACTCAGAACTATTACACAAAGAATCTCACCAAAATATGGACGTCATCACGATGTTCAAGTCTATAACAAAATGGAATTGGTCTATTAGAAATTCTGACACTATACCAGAGATTGTACGACGAGCATTCAAGACATCCTTGCAGCAAAAAACTGGCGCAACACATATTGAATTAACTCAAGATACAGCCAAACTCAACTCAGCAATAGTACCATTAAAAGCATTCGGATCGCTCAGAGCGAGACCTAATGAAACCTTGATCATAAAAGCAGTCAAATTGATTCTGGGCTCAAAAAAACCACTAATACTTGTAGGAAACGGCTGTGTAAGAGGAAACGCCAGCCCGTCATTGAGGGAATTTGTACGGACAACTGGTATATTTTCAGTCAATACTTTTATGGCGAAAGGAGTTATTTCTGATACATTCGCTACCCACTTGCAGACTATAGGAATTAAGGAAGCAGACCATGTTCTTATCGCCGTAAAAAAAGCAGACTTGGTCATCACTATAGGCTATGATCTCGTAGAATATAGTCCGAAACATTGGAATTCCAATCTGAAAAAGAACATTATCCACATCGATTTTACTCCGGCAGAGGTAGATACTTATTATTCACCAACGATTGAAATAGCAGCCGACATTGAATACACGATTGAAGCCATAACGAGGCAGCTAAGGGAACATGTACAGAACAAAGTCCCCTCAAGGATAAGGAAGAAAAGCACATATCATAATGTCAGGGCCTATTTTGAACATAATTACATATGGGAGCCATTCAAGGAGATAAAAAAAGAGATCGAATGGCGGAGCAACGAAAAATTCAAAAATGACCTTTCGTTTCCGATAAAACCTGAAAAATTAGTGTACGACGTAAGGACTGCCCTTGATAAAAATGACATTGTCATCTCAGATGTTGGGGTCCATAAGTTATGGATAGCGAAATTATACAACACGTTCAGTCCTAATACTTGTCTTATTCCAAATGGCTTCTGTTCAATGGGGTTTGCCTTGCCAGGTGCAATAGCGGCGCAACTTGTAAAACCGGACCGAAAAGTCGTTGCAATGTGCGGAGACGGAGGATTTTTGATGAATGTTCAGGAAATAGAGACGGCAGTCCGCTTGCGCATGCCAATCATAATCATAGTATGGTGCGATTGTGATTTTGGTATGATATCGCTAAAGCAGACGGAAGAATTTGGTAAGAGTGGATTTACAAAATTCATGAACCCAAATTTTGTTAAGCTTGCAGAAAGTTTCGGAGCAATAGGTTATAGAGTCAAATCCACTGAAGAGTTTGCCAATGTATTAAAACAAGCAAAGACTTCAACCACTACTCCAGTTATAATTGCAATAGATGTTGACTACTCTAGAAATCGGCTGTTGTTAAATGATGATTTTACTGCACTTCAAGTCGGTCATTTTGCAGGATAACTAATACTGCCACCACCTACGTAATCCACAATTATGCGGTATGCACGATTAGGATCAGACAATTATCCTGTAGCGTGTTGCCTTTAATTGAATATCGGTGAATAGATTATTATTCTGGTGTTCCAGTTCGTATATTTTGAAGGATTTGCAGCTCAAATTAGAAGTTGTCAATTTATTTGTTTAATGCTTGAATTTTATTTGATACTAGATCGAATCCTTTTTGCCAGAACTCATCACTAGAGATATTAATTCCTATTCCTTCATTAAATATCTGTCCATTTGTATGTCTTTTGGATGGTGAAACAGAATATAAGAGATACTTTGACTAGGTCTAGAGTAGAATTATAGCGTTTAATTGGCCAGAACATATGTGCGTGATAAAGTCGGATTTACGAAGTACCAGATGCAGTTAGTCTCTTTTTTTTATTTATTATACTCAACCTTATGTTATTTACCTCTATGATTATTTTCGCAATAGATATTATTTGCAAATCCTATTGAACAAAATTAAGACAAATCAAAAGGAAAAGCTTACATCCGTCTTTTTGACATACCGGTATTGGATTAAACTGAGCAAATCTATATTCAGACGCAATTTATTCCCGCCAGCATCAACAACATTTTCAGCAATGATAACCATTTCAATTCTGTCGCTCTTTGCTATCAACACATTTATCGTCGTTATGTCTTTTGTTTCGATAAAAGCCGAACACTATGCTTATGCAGTATCAGCAAATAGACCCCCTTCTATCCGCGTTCCATCGCATATCATTGCCGAGGCTAGCGGTCCAAATGGCTCAAGAGTAATTTACTCTGTGGAAGCGAAGGACAGCAATAATACTCCTATTGGCACTATATGTAATCCGGTTTCTAATTCCGTTTTCAAGATAGGGGATACCATCGTTAATTGTACTACAGAACCTTCGAACAACAATAACAGTATTGCATCAAAATCATTCATTATAACTGTTAAAGACACAAGGGCGCCTTTGATTGTAGTTCCTAATAAAAATTTAATCCATGAAGCCACCGGTCCCTCAGGCGCTCAAGTTTTCTTTTCATCCTCCGCTACAGATTTAGTAGACGGTATATTGCCGTTGCTATGTAATCCGGCTTCAGGTTCAGTTTTTCCGCTTGGTCAGACCATAGTAAAGTGTACAGCAAGTGACAACGCAGGTAATACGGCGTCCAAAAATTTCCGTATAGTTGTAGAAGACACTATTCCCCCAAATACTGCTTTCCTTTTTGCTAGGGTAACATGGACAGGATTTCTTAGTAATGAGAGCTCAACTCCCTCCAATGATATTGTAACAAAATTTGCAGGTACCGACATAGTAGGAGTAAATCACTTTGAATGTAAGATCGATAATGGAGGCTGGCATAATACTTTACAAATTAGTATGAAAGGATCCCAAGCTACTTGTGGGTATTTTGATCTCTCCGCAGGTAACCATATTTTTCAGGTCAGAGCCGTGGATTCAACTGGAAATAAAGATTCGACTCCACAAACCTTTAGATGGATCATAATTAGTCCATCAAGTGGAATATCGGATTTGATTAATCTTGTATATAATTTGATGCTTCCAAAATCCATAGGAGCAAAGGCCGTAACAGATTTGAATCAGGCTTTGTTATACGCTAATATACGCGATGAAATCAAGCGTACAAATGTTTGCATAGAATTAGACTCTTTTTTTAATCAGTTCATGGTAGCAGACATAAATGGTCTAGTTAATTCAGATCAAAAAAGCAAGGTCGTTTATCTTGCAGAGACAATCAAAGACCACCTTGGTTGTCCTCCCCCAGATGCTGACGCTGGACCGGATCAGGAAATAAGTCAAACCACCAAGAGCGTTACCTTAGACGGTACAAAGAGTATAGATGCAAAGGATGGCCATAATCTAGGGTTCTCTTGGAAGCAAACTGCAGGACTACCATTAGTCAAATTGAGGAATCCGAACTCTGCCAAAGCACAATTCGACGTTCCTTCCTTTATACCTAAGGAAGGTGCTAGGTTAATATTCCAACTTAAGGTTACAGACAGTGATGGATTAGTATCTACATCGTCGGTCAACATAAATCTACCAGGGACCAATAGTATCCCGGTAGTCGAAGGAAAAGATGTTTCTACAGATACAAATCAACCAATAACTATTAGCTTAACAGGAAACGATGCAGATGGTGATAAACTAACATTCGCAATAGTAGCTAAACCAGAGTCTGGTAGACTTGGAGCAATAAGTTATTCTGGACCAAATTCCGCTAAAGTAGTCTATACTCCAGCTGCAGGTTATACTGGAGATGATAGCTTCACCTTCAAGGCAAACGATGGTACTTTGGACAGTAAAATTGCTACGGTATCAATAAGGGTAAATTCAATAAACCAAGCTCCAGAGGTTAATGATAAAAGC
>JBKPEX010000080.1:0-1303 GCA_046728625.1 Thermoproteota archaeon | reverse complement strand
AATACCGATTGTTAAATTCAGTAAGGGTTAGAGCTATTAAGAAAAGACATAAGAAAATATAATTAGCATAGGTAACAGCGCAATTGTTGATTATTCTTATTGAATCAACTTGCTCTATTATGGGGAGGAGAAGGATAGTGTTAGCTTAGCAATCAAATTAATAGCGAAAAGGGAAATCTGTCCCTTAAAAATAAGGAACAATATGATAGCGTATTTTTAGAAAATGATAATAAGCACAGAAGACACTCGGGTGTAGTCAGTTTAGAATCGTAACAAGCTGTTTGTTTACTTGCTAAACTAGTTAAGATGGGCCAGATCCTTTGGAAATTAAATTGACATAGTTTTTTGAGCCAGGCGTAATCACATATTCTAGAGTTGAGAAGACAATAGCTCAATCCTTGTAAGCGTCGAACGCTGCAAAGTTCAAGGCTATACTTCTTACATCTGCTCGATTACGGCAAGAGTTAATCCAATGCTATGATCATGGGATTGTAACGATTATTTATTTTCAATATCAATAATATTACTAGTTTCTATCAAATGATAAGATTTCCGTGCTAAGCTTAAAGCATCAAATATATCATCATATTAGCTTTTAGTATTTTCTCATTTCTTAGTAAAATCTATAATATATCCTCTGTAACTAGATGCTCCATTATACTCAAAGTTTAATTTAATTACGCTTTATTATTATTTGGGCTTCACGTGGGAAAATCTTTATAGCCATTCATGAATCGATTCGACCATTACATTTATCGAAGTATTTCTCTGTGAGGATGACGCCCTAGCCAACATCAAAGAATGCTTCCCAAGTAGCCACCTTACCGCAATATATTCAGAATTTTGGATTAGCTTTATTATTTCTAAATGAATTTAATGATTTTAAGATTTATTGCATTAACCTGACCTCTTACTATTCGTAATTAGAGAGGTAGGACACAGTACCAAATTTAGCCTGGATTTGACGGAATCATTGTTATTGAGCCTTTTTCATTTTCTATCCGTCAACTTTGCCTTTGTTAGTCGATGTGCGGTTTCATCGTGCCATCATTGAAATGATAAACATTCATTACTGGATATACTATAGATGGCATCATAGTTAAATTCAAAAATACAGATTATCGCGCGATTTTGTATCTTTTTGACGACAACGGATAGAAGCCAAAAAGAAGGTATTGCATTCAGTATATAGTAGGGGAACTGTTCTATAGTCATTCCTTTATACTCAATTCGCTATATATACTATAGGGATAAATATGTCAACATCAAAAGAACAAAGAAGACAAGAACCAGAATTAACATC
>JBKPEX010000121.1:0-18435 GCA_046728625.1 Thermoproteota archaeon | reverse complement strand
TTGAAACCTGTTCCGTGGGGTAATGTAGCATATCAGGTGATTCTTATTGGTGCAGGTCTCGGTATAACTTTCGCAACGAGGCCATGGCAGGTCATATGAGGACAAGAGCTACCAATCCTTTTTCTTCTTTATTTAATTTTTTAAACTAAAGCAGTTTTCGTGTTTGAATCCAATTATTATTGTTATATCATATGTCTATAATTTCAACGGCAAAAGACTAACTCCTCGTAACTAGATAGATAATAATATTAAATAATCTAACAGAGTTCGGAAACCTCCCAGAACCAGATTTTATATGCCATTGCAGAAGTTGACCGATCATTTGATTATTCCCACATTTTATAGATTTGGCAATTTCCAACAATATAGTTAACTATAATATCAGCGGCGGCTTGTAACTACGGATAATTATATAAAGTCGTCCAGAAGATCGTAATATATATGGGTATATATATCACCTAGACTGGCTTGTTGACATTTTTATGAACTTGTTAAACAATTAGATTGAAGGATTCAGACTAATTTCCCTTTTGTCATCCATATATCTTTGAAGGACATATGGCACTTCAATTGTACCTCTGTTAGTCTGGTAATTCTCTATAATAGACACCAGAGTTCGTTCGGTTGCTACAAGGGTACTATTCAAAGTGTGAACTAACTGTGTCTTCTCATTTGTTCTATCTCTAAATCTCACGTGTAGTCTACGCGCTTGATAATCAACACAATTTGAACATGACACGATTTCTCTGTATGCATTCTGACCAGGCATCCATGCCTCTATATCATAGGTTTTGGCAGAGATCTTACCTAGCTCAGCTGAACATAGAAGCATTACTCTGCAAGGAATTCCTAGCTTTTCGTAAAATTCTTCCGCTATTACCAACATCCTTTCATGTTCATCAGCTGAGTATTCTGGACGAGAATATACAAATTGTTCAACCTTTTCAAATTGATGTACCCTGAAAATTCCTTTCATGTCTTTTCCATGTGCTCCGGCTTCTTTTCTAAAACAGGAGCTTACTCCTGCATATCTCATTGGTAACTTCCTGCCATCTAATATTTCATTCATATGCATCGAGGCTATTGCGTGTTCAGATGTTCCTATAAGATAAAGATCGTCTCCTTCGATCTTGTAAATTACATTTTCAAAATCACTGAGTATTACGGCTCCCTCCATCGCATCCTTTCTGATCATATACGGAGGCTGAGCAAGAGTATATCCATTTTTTGACAGAAGATCTAGTGCAAAGTGCATCAATGCCTGATTCATTCTCACTAGATCGTTTTTCAAAAAATAGAACCTTGCACCGGATATCTTTGCTGCTCGTTCAATATCAATTAAATCAAGAGATGTTGCAATATCTATATGATCTTTAGGCGTGAAATCGAATCTCCTTATTGTTCCATTTTTCTTTACAATAATATTATCGCCCTCATCATTTCCTAATGGAACAGACTCAGAGATAATATTTGGAAGCATCATCATCAGATGCAGGTATCTGGCTTCGACTGCAATTTTTTCTCTTTCAAGGTTAAAAATTTCAAATCCAATTCCTTTCATTAACCTCATTTCCTCGCCAGTATCTTCTTGGCTCTTTTTTTTTAGTGCTATAGAGTGTGCGAGAGTATTTTTCTTGTATTTAGCTTCTTCTACCTCAGATATTATTTCTCTGCGCCGCTTATCTAAATTAAGTAATTCATTGATCGGAAAGTCTATTAATTTTCTCTTCTTTAGCATATCTCTCACTAGTTGCGGATCCTCTTTCAATAATTTTGGATCAATCACTGAGGATCACTTTTTCTGCTATGGATATATGCTCTAGAATTTCGTCAATAGTACTTGCAAGGGTTCCGATACCGTCACTATAACATATAAAATCTAGATGTAAAGTATTGTTGTTTGAAAACATGTTCATCTGTAAACCGTTTGGAAAGTTAATGTTATCTGGTATTAACGCCTTCATCACAGCATTAATCTCCGACTTGTTTGAAAAATTTAATTCGATGACTGCAGTTATCTCAAGAGGGATCTGCGATCTTTTCATCTGCTATTATACTCCTAATATTTGATAAGAAATTTTCTAATTTAGCAGACGGAATTCTGCATCCTGCCGCCGCAGAGTGTCCTCCTCCTATACCACCTACTGCTTCCGAACAGTTTCTTAAAATCATACCTAAGTTCACCTTTGATTCACACATAAGACATTTTCTAGAAGAAAATTTGTAATCTCCATCTTTACTTAATGTCCTAACGAAAAGTAATTTACTCTCAAAAGTGGGTGATCCGCTTAATAGGGTAGAGATTGCTCCTAGCATGTCCTCTGCTATAAGACCCTCTCCATTTATAAAAACAGATCTTCCATCATCAAATAACCTCCATTTTTCAGCAAAAATAGTAGAAATATAGTTTCTTAACGTGGATCTGTAATCTGTTGTTATCTTTTCGGCCTCACTCAGCATGCCATTTCTATCACCCATGCATATTCCTATTCCTACTCCTGCTTTTCTGATTCTTCCACATGCATTGAGCATGGTAGAAAATTCTCTTGCATCACGAAGCTGACTTGTTTGGTCCTCATTAATCAGTGTGTATACATAGCCTGATAGATCCTCTATAATATGCGACCCACCATTTTTTTTAGTAGAAGTAACAACAAACTTGGCAATTGCGTCTAAAATAATGCCACGCTCCTCTTCAGTTATCTCGGATAAAACTCTCCATCTACCACTGTTATCCTTCATATTTATACCGGCATTTTTTAGTAATGTATAGGAGTTTTCGCTGTTCCAAGTCAATCCGTCAATATACGGAAATGAAGTGTATGCAATGGCTTCGTGAAGTGGTTTGGTCTCACGTCCGGTGAACATAAGATCAAGATCTACACGCAACAATCCTTCTGACTCAGCCGTCTTTGCAATTTCTGCATTTATACCTAATAGTGATTTTTTTGCTCCTTGATCTTGTCTGTCTGCTATGGCAGAAACAACTGCAATACATGACAGATCTTTGCTTTTTCTGTGTAGTGTGCTAGCTAATAAATATGCGATTCCACCACTAGAAACCTCTCTGCCACCGTCTATACCATAATTCCATGAATTTAGAACATGATCATTATAAGCAGCCTTTAATTCCTCATTTGGAATTTGATGATGGTCGATTACCATCCATTTATCCTCAAGAGCAGTATATAGCTCTTTAGTAATTCCTGCACCCAAGTCAGTAAATATATAAAAATCGTGAGCTTCAGTTTTCAATTGCTCGATAATATCTACAGTCAATTCTGAGACTGTACGTATACAGCATTTAGCGCCCAGTCTTATCAGCAGAATAGAAATAATACTACCTGATATTATACCATCTGCATCTAAGTGTGTTATAACATAGGTTTCCTTATTATTTTCCACAATAGAAGTAATTTTTTCACAAAACGGTTTTATCTCCTCGCATAGCCTTGTGACATAGTCCATAGGAGACTCTACTCGAGCTGAGCTATAACCGCAGCATATTTCCAATCTTTGTTAAGCCTTTCGGTACGTTTGTAATACTTAGAAAGTCTATGAATTTTTGCTTCTACTAGTTCTAAGGATCGAACATTTCTGTGGTCACTATTATGTGTCCTAAGATGTTTTTGAAGCCCCACAGCTTTATGCACCAGCTGCTCCAAATCTTCAGGCATTTCTCTGTGGATCTTGTTTTCATACAGTACACGGGTCATAGTCTTTCCAAGAACCGATTTGATAAGAGGTATCCCATGTTCATCACGCATTCTAATACCTATTTCACTTGGAGTTAGTCCTGCTTTTGACAATTGAACAACTAGCGAAGATATCTCCTCTTGACTTTGTTTTATCCAAGAGGGACTATTTTTGGAAGCCGGACGAACAGAATGAGATTTACCATGCGTATGAGCATGAATTCGCGCCATGTATACCCTATCGAAAAGTTCAGAGTCTATCTTAAACGTTACTAGTTAAACGATGAAAATAAGCATAAAAGTTAAATAATCGAGATCGAAGATCATTAGATATGAATAGGCCAATTCTAGTGGCTATGGCAACATTGGCGGTATTGATGGCGTCAGCTTTTGTACTTCCTGCTGTTCAGATTGTAAATGCACAATACGTCGGTGGTGGAGGAACAACTGGTGGAAATATAGAAGAACAATTAAAACTGGCACGCGAAAAAATTGCGAATTCAAAGCAGGCAGGAGCATATGGTTCAGGTACACCTATGCTGGGAACAAATATTAATGAAACTGTCTTATTTATTGCCATAATAGTAATAATCTTTGGTGGCGTAGCAGCAGCCTTCTTTATAAAAGGCAGAAGTGCAAAAAAAGAAGTAGCAAGATAATTAGTACTCTACAATCCTTTTTTCTATTTATTTATATACATAATACTGTGAGTTGGCTGTTATAATTTATAATTCAGTTTGCTTTCGATGCTCAAAATAACCAAAATGTATATATCATAGAATTTATTGCTCTATTATTAATAATGAACGCTGTTCTAAGCCTTACAGCAATGGTTAGCTCTGTATTCCAAAGTCTATTCCAGCAGATTGGACCGGCATACGACCCACTGTTCTATGACGTCATGGTCTATATTTTTGGAACCATGCTCTTCGCTGTGTTTCTTTTAAGTGTCATTGCCTTCTGGTTAAGAAGAAAGGGTCTTGGCGGAGGATCAGCAAAGGAGAAATGGACTCAAGAATTAGAAAGATACTTTGAGCGTGAACAAATCGGTCTAATTCCAGATGAAAAGCATCATTGGTAAGTGAGACTGACAGATTATAAATTTAAACCCCCAAACTTTTCTTTATTTTTGATTACGCTTTGTAAAACTTAAGTTAGTTCTATTGGTAGTTTTATGACGATTATTATCAGAACCGCCGTAGAACCGCAGGTTTTAGGAGTTCTGGGCTACATTTCAATTTTTTGATTAGTGATAATAGACGTTCTTTATCCTGTGGAATCGTGCCTCCTAACGAGTAGACATTGGATGCGTGGTTAGCTCTAAAGATGACAGGCGTTGGAGTGTTAAATCCGGAGATTACTCTTTCAAGCTCATCCAATAATTCATAATCATTTAATGGAAGAAACCTTTCACCAAACTTCCGCATAAATTCTTCGCGGATACCATCCTCTAACTGTAATGATAGTGCAGCCAAATAATCAGGAGCGATTTTACTTATTAGTTTGTTAGTACCACTAATATGTTCGTCTGTATATGTTCTTCCTCCAAGGCCCAATATTATCATACACGACAAAAGATAACCGTGACTTTTGGCCTTCTGGCAGCTTTCTACGATTCCTTTATGGGTTGCCCCTTTAGTTACCTTTCTCAAAATGACATCGCTACCGCTCTCTATACCTAGATAAAGCATTCCAAGTCCTGCTTTTTTCAATTTATATAATTCGTTGTCCGTCTTCTGTAGCAGATTTTTTGGCATTGCATAGCACGATACTCTTTCTAGCTGTGTGAATTTTGAATACAGATAGGCTAAAATCTGAATCAGCATAGATACTGGCAGGTTCAGGGCATCGCCATCAGCAAGAAATACCCGTCTAGTTGAAGGATAAGCCTTAGAAGCTAAGTCAATTTCGAGTTTTATTTCTTCCCAAGGCCTATCAACATATTGTTTTGTCCTATACATATTACAAAAGGAGCATCTATTAAACGAGCACCCTAACGTAACTTGGAATATCATCGAATTAGCTTCTGATGGGGGTCTATAAAGAGGGTAATCATAAAGTAATTCCATTTGAATTATAGTAGGTTGATATTACATTTAACTTATACCCTTAATATAACCTATAACTGATGGCGAGAAAATAGATATTGTTTTAACTAACATTATTTCATCCGTATTCAACTTATGAGTATTGGGTCGGTTCGTCGCGAGATCTTCATTGTCTTTAACTCAGTCTGGAGCAGCGAAATATTGTCCTCATCCCCATAGAACAGAGGCAGAGTTGTATTTAAAAATGTACGGCAGAAGACCCTGTGATCTCATTTACAATGAGTAAGCGACGTCCTCAATAGTTTATGATATTGATAAGAATCGGGACAATAAACAACACCCCTTCGTCTAGTGGATAATGAATAATGAATAATTGAAAGCCAAACGAGTCTGATAGGATTTGAACCTGAGTATTCCGACAATACGACTATACTGTCGAGATCTAATGCGCCGGGAGAGGGATTTGAACCCTCGTGACCTTAACAGATCACAAGCTAACCAGAGGAATTTCCAGGCTTGCGCCCTACCAAGCTAGGCGACCCCGGCAATATGCATTCGTAATTAAAATTCACTAATATTAATCGTTATAATTATATTTTATATATGAACTCGGAGAGTTTAAGCATGAAAATATAGCGGTTGATTTACGCAGAAATATAGTGAAAGATGTTTCTCCAATTTATCGATATTCAGTGGATGACCTACCATTCCCCAAATCAAATCCCAAGGATGAACTTTGCAAACGTAATCATATTCGTAAGAGCAGAAGGTGAGCTCTGAGAGAGAGACAAACATAAAAATAAGGACTGAAGTATATTTTATTTTTCATGAACGAACAAGAGATTTCAGAATACTGTAAAAATAAGAATCATATAGAATGTAAAGACTGTATATGTAGATGTCATATACCAGGAACTATGGACAACCTTGCAAAAAATATTGCGAGGTTAGAAAGAAGTACTCCGGGTTTGGGCGAATCGTTATAGGTATGTATTTAGAAGTTCAAGAGAAGATTTTTTTGGGTTATCTCTTATTGCAACTAGGTACACTATGTAAAGGCTTCATTTATGAAGTGGTAACAATAGAAAGATCTGAATCGTGATTATACTTGTTTTTATCCTAAATGCATATATATTTTGAGCATCACATGTGAATCTTTTATTATTGCCATCTGGTCTGTCGATTTTCACCACTTGACCAAACTTTTGGATAAGTCCCAGGTTTCATAATTATCCTTTTCATATAAAAAGCAATGCCTTTCACATTCTCTTCGATCTCATCTTTCGTCATTGCAGTCTCAGCTAAACCAACTATTTCACCTTTGAGGGTATAGATACCTACCAGCTCGCCTATCTTCAGATCTTGTGACACCGCTACAACTCCAGGAACTGCCAGCTGTGCACCATGACACAGTGCATCCACTGCAGTATCACGTATAGTAATTGCCTTTATTCCCGCTAGGCAATATTCAATTGGTTTTATTAATTTTCTTAATTTGTTAACTTCCCCTTTTTCTTTATATAATTGAAAAGCATCGGCCAAATCATGTAGTTTTATCATGCTATCTTCTTTCTCTAATAAATGGCTCACTCTAGTCCTACGAAGTTCAATCATCGTAGCTCCGCAACCTAAAACTTCACCTATATCATAAATTATTTTACGTATATACGTGCCAGACTGACATAAAATACGCATCAAGAACAGGCGATCATGTTGTTCTAGCATGTTGAATTCATAGATCGATCTAATGCGAGTTGTCCTTTTTACAGAAGATCGTTGTGGAGGTCTTTGGTAAATGTCCCCTGTGAATTCATTAATAATTCTTGTCAAGCGCTCTTTAGAAACATATGTGTGCATTCTTGCCAAGACATAGTATTCTTTTGGACCCAGAAGCAATACAGACAAAGCTTTTGTTCCTTCTCCTAATCCTATTGGCAATAATCCTGTAGCGCCAGGATCTAGTGTTCCACTGTGTCCTGCTTTATCGATCCTTAATATTCTCTTTACCCATGCAACAATTTCATGACTAGTAGGTCCGTCAGGTTTATCAATTAAAACCAAACCATAAGTGAATAATGATAGTATTGGCCTTTTTTCAGGATAATGACCATAATTTTCATTGGTAACATCGTCATCTACATTTACCAGATTCTGTAATTGTGGTAACAAATTAGGTTAACTCAGCCTAGAATACCTTTCACTGTCATATTAATAGTATATAGTGCTATAGAGACATAATTATCTGTCTGGCTAATCATCACAGGTCTCTTAAATAACTTTCCGATCTTTGGTTAGTAGCGCTTGTTTGATATCATGTGAAGATAATCAAATGGTTAAATGGAAATGGACAAGGCTGCGAGTTATATCTTCCTCGATTATCGGGTTAGCGATCTAAGAATTCTTATCAGCATTGAATTATTTCTCCGTTAACTATAGGGCCTCTGCCGCGGCATCAACAATGAAGTGATGACAATAGCCGTTGCAGCTGTCTAATTGGAATCACAGCATCACTTCTATTTGCTACACAGGAGATCCTTCTCGTTTCTCAATCCTATCTACACCAGAATGCCTTTTTGCTCTGGAACCAAAGAGAATAGCAGTAAGTACAACAAATACCCCTATGGTTACAATATACATGAATATTTGGTCGGCCATTTTGATCCTTATGTATTAAGAACAGGTAAAAGATAAAGTTATGCAATTCGCAGGATAATATGTAGGCAGAGAGGTGTACAGATTGATATACATCTATATAATTAAGAGTAATATAACGATGATAAAAAACTGCGGACTAATGACGGTCTGAATCGGTCGATTTTGATTGGGTGGCCTTTATAGCAGGACAGAATATTAGACCATGCTAGTTATGTGAGAGGATAAATTATGATATGTTAAATCTCATTATTCTGAAAATATTATTATTACCATTTATGTCACAGATGGATACGATGTCTAACTTTTCTGAAGATACAGTTAGAGGAGCGGCAGAAATACGAGAATGGCTCATTAGACAGATCTCTGATAAACAAGAAGAAGTTGAAAAATTACGCAATACACTTTTTCTTGTTGATATGCTCCTGAAACAAAGCAGCTTTAGGAAGGCCTCTGCTCTTGGATCGCGAGGCATGACATTCTTGCCGCCACAATCATCAGATAACCGCTTCCATCAGATCTCTAGTAATTCCTCGGAAAACGAGGCACAACCAACCTCAGATAAAGAGATCACAAATGTGACTGCGGTAGCAGAAGCAGTACCTTCTACCGAAGAACAACATGGAATAAAAGAATATGTGGAAGTCAGGCCGTTAAAGCGTCTTAAAGATAATCTATTGCTTGCAAATGCAAAAGTATTACCGAACTCTATTGAAATTGCTCCTGCTGAGGGCATTGATCTTTACATTAATACTCCGCCATTCCGGTCATTCTTTTTGAACAGAATTTTGGACGGGATGAAAACAAAGGATGCAGATAAAGCAAGTCAAGGTCAAATCAAAATATCAGAGTCACTCAATTATCAAGTAGATGATAATAATGGCTCTATTAAAAGAATTATTATAAATAATTACAGGGAAAAAGAGCGGCTCAATGAAATATTTAATACATCAACATGGGTATTCACAAGGATGATAGAAAAGAACACTAAACAATAATAACATGGACAAAATAATCGTTTTAGACTTTGGTTCTCAATATAGTCATTTAATATGTAGACGCATACGTGAAACAAATGTCTATTGTGAACTTTTACCATACAACACTCCTACGAAAATACTCAGAGAGCTCAATCCAAAAGGTGTAATTTTCTCAGGTGGTCCAGCCAGTATCTATTCAAAGGATTCACCAAAACCTGATGAAGAAATTTTCGAAATGAATATTCCTATTCTAGGAATTTGCTACGGTCATCAGATCATAGTTGATAATTTTGGCGGGAAGGTCAAGAAATCAGATAAAAGAGAATATGGACATGCTGATCTAATTATTGATGATAATTATGATCTCTTCCATGATATAAATGATAAAATGATATGTTGGATGAGTCATGGTGATGCTGCTGAGAAACTTCCCAGTGACTTCAAGATCTTGGCTCATACTAAAAACTCTTTTTCGGCCGCCATTGGAAATAAGCAAAAGAAGATATATGGAATACAATTCCACCCTGAAGTAGTTCATACACAGAGAGGTCTTGAGATCCTAAGAAACTTTTCACAAAAGATAAGCGGAGCAAAGCCAGAATGGAATATGCAAGATTTTATAAAGACAGTAATAGCAGATGTCAGAAACCAAGTTAAAGACGAAAAAGTACTCTGCGCCGTAAGCGGAGGAATTGATTCAACAGTAGTAGCAGTTTTATTGCATAAGGCTGTAGGTGAGAATTTACGTTGTGTCTTTATCAACCACGGATTATTAAGACAGGATGAAGACAAGCTGGTTGTAAAGTTATTCCAAGACCATCTTAACATAAGGATAATTTATGCAGATGTACAGACTCAATTTCTGCGGAGACTTGAAGGCATAAAAGATCCTGAGAGGAAACGTAAAATTATAGGTGAAGAATTTGCAAATGCATTTATCAATGTAGCAAAAGAGCATGGACCTTTTACATATTTGGCCCAAGGTACACTTTATCCAGACGTGATAGAAAGTGGGGTTTCAAAGGGTCCAGCGTCTCTCATTAAAACACACCATAACGTCGGGGGCCTTCCAAAATGGCTTAATTTGAGAATAATCGAGCCACTTAGTAGTTTGTATAAGGATGAAGTCAGAAAAGTAGGGAGCCTACTAGGAATTCCTAATGAACTTTTACTAAGACATCCTTTTCCCGGTCCTGGTTTAGCAGTAAGAATAATTGGAGAAATTACTGCTATGAAATTAGGAATTACAAAACAGGCGAGTAGTATAGTGGAAGAGGAGTTAAAGAACTCTGGATTATATCATAAAGTCTGGCAAGCTTATGCTGCGGTTGGAGATGACAAGGCAGTAGGCATATTGGGCGATGAACGTGTTTATGGCTACGTTGTAACAGTTAGAGTTGTGGAATCCATAGACGCAATGACTGCAGATTGGGCTAGACTACCTTATCATGTTATTGAAAATATCAGCACCAGAATTACTAATGAGGTAGAAAATGTGACATGGGTAACCTATGCTGTTTCAAGTAAACCTCCAGCAACAATAGAGCCTCAATAAAAAAGCAGTGTTACAACAACTAAAGAGATGAAACAAAGAAATCGATATTCATACTCTGCGTTGGCCTTTAATACCATCCTATCCTAGTTTTAATTTTGATGTATAAAAATAAAAGAGAACGTATTATAAGAAAAATTCTGTTTTTAGTAAACTTCCTTATCCTTAAGAGTCGATACTTTAAGAGTAAAAGGCCTTTATTCATCTATAATTTGTAGATTATAACGCGTCCGTAAAGTAAACTTTTCCCTTGTTCTCTGTAATACTAATGAACATTATTATCCAGATTAATAGATAGTATCAGTCTCTATTACCTCCTGCGTTTGTAGCTTAATAATATAAATTGTAAATTTGTGATATAAGATTTCTTCTAGACCATCAAGAACAACATATAGCTTCTTTTCTTTTGTAACATCATAAGCGTTCTCCGCATATATGAGGCGAACATACGGAATTTTGAATGTTACTAGGACTTGAGATGAGTCAGTCAGTTACTTTTAAGCTGTAAGACACATTGGATATACAGATATGCAGATATGACAACGCCTCTTTAATATCACATAAGATGTCATTAATTGATAAATTAACTAATTAGAAAGTGATCCTATGTAATATATCAAAAATTTCCCTCATTGTTGGCGGTTGCATGTTTGGATTTCTAACGTACAACGAAGCACATGCATTAGAAAAGGTCAATCGCTCTAATGCATCAAATCCTGCTAAGTAACCAATGATATCCGCAGCGTCCCAAGAGTCTCCAGCTCCAGTCATTGTTTTAGGCTCGACTTTGATTGCGTGAGCAAATACAGTTTCCTTGCCGTTTGACCATGCAGCGCCTCTTCTCGTATGCAGATCAATACTAATCCCCATTTCAGCTGAAAGCATCTTAGCAGCATTCTTTATAGTATCTACACTCTGTTCACCTGTCATCATAAGAACTGACTCTAACCCAGTGGCTTTTGCCAATGAATTGCATTCATTTTCATTAATACTAAGAGCGTCAACAATATCAGCAATATCTCTTAATGACTCTTTGAAATCTTGTCTTCTAGTCTCAATATCGGCAGGATCAATAAAGTGAAGTGCTCTTGGAGAGTTTTTAAAAACGTGCTCAGCAAGTTGTGCCCCTCTTATGTTACTGCCCCAGTTAAGTACGGCAACTCCATCTGCATTCTTTAATATTTTTCGATGATCATCAGAGGTAATTCGGTCTGGACCAAAGAGTACATTATCTCCGATATCACTTACCATTACGTTTATTTTAGATTTTTGTTCATCTCGGAATTCAAATGATGTAGTACAGCCATGTTTTCCATTTGTGATCTGAAGGGATACCTTCTCCCCAAACTTTGAAAATGTCTGTTTAAGAATAGATGAGCCAATCTCATCGGCAACTGTAAATAGTACAACATTCATACCAAGGTTAGCGAGACAGTAGGCAACATTTACTGCATTGCCTCCTTTGGTATCAACCGTGTGAACATCTCTTATACTCCCTCCTCCAAACCTAGCCTTTTCCGTGAGAGCATCAAAAAATTGTTCCTTTGAATCTAACTTCACAATACGATCTACAAAAAAATCATGCATCACGACAATAGGATTCATGTAAGAATAGTATGTTTCTATCTTTTTTTCAATTGCAGATAAATTTATTATTTAAACAACACCTACATAGAAATAATGTGTTAATTAATTATAGTTTGCCTTGATTAGATCGTTTCTCAATATAGCCCAGTCGCTACGATTCATTTCATCTCCTTATTTAGCGATATTAGCCAATGAAGAAGTGTACTAATAGATTCCTTAGAAAATTGCAACCTATGCAGTATCGTAGTTAAAATAAAAAGTAAGCTACGTCTCTTATTCCATATCCATACCGCCCATACCGCCCATACCGCCCATACCGCCCATACCGCCCATACCGCCCATACCGCCCATACCGCCACCAGGAGGACCGGCAGGCATTTTTGACTTGCTTGAGGCGATTACATCATCAATTCTTAAAAGCATACAGGCTGCTTCAGTAGCAGACTTTAGAATCTGTTCTTTAACTACAAGTGGTTCGAGCACGCTCTGTTTATTCATATCAGCGACAACCATATTCCGAACATCGACACCTGTCCATTTTGCACCCTTGCTCTGCTTTGCCCGCAATTCAGTCATCATATCGATTGGATCCATACCTGCGTTATTTGCAAGCGAAAGTGGAATCGAGTCCAGCGCATCTGCAAACCTTTGTACTGCTAATTGTGCTCTCCCTTCTAGGTTGCCTGACCATTGTCTCAAATCATTTGCAATATAGGCCTCTGATGCTCCACCGCCTGCAACTATTATTGGTTTCTCGAGTACATCCTTTGTTACCATCAATGCATCGTGTACAGAACGGTCAGCCTCATCTACTACTCTCTGAGATCCTCCTCGTACCAAGATTGTAACTGCCTTGGGATTCTTACATCCCTCAATGAATACCCATTTGTCTGTCTCAACCTTTCGTTCTTCAACTAGATCAGCGGAACCGAGATCCTTCTCCACCAAATCATCAAGGTTATTTACTAATCTAGCACCAGTTGCTTTTGACAATTTGAACATATCACTTTCCTTTACCCGTCTTACTGCTAAAACACCAGCCTTTGCAAGATAATGCTGTGCCAAGTCATCTATACCTTTTTGACATAATACAATATTTGCCCCAATGGATTTAATCTTATCAACCATCGATTTGAGCATATTGTTTTCTTCATTAAGAAACATTTGCATTTGTTGAGGGTCATTAATGCGAATTTCTGCGCTCATCTCAGTCTTCTCAATTTCAAGAGCGGAATTAAGCAATGCGATCTTTGCACCTTCAACTCTTTTAGGCATGCCTGCGTGAACAACTTCCTTATCAAGTACGATACCTTTTATTAATTTGGTATCACGCATAGATCCGCCGGCTTTCTTTTCAACCTTTATGTTATCAAGATCAACTCTCAGGTTATCTTTACCTTCAACTTTTTCAGCCACTTGCTTTGCTGCGTTAACCACTATTTCACTCAATATGGGACTATCGTCAGAAACCAATTTGGAATACATGCTAGTTCTTGCAATTTTGATTAGCAGTTCCTTGTCATCTACATTTGTTTTAATTCCTATCTTTTGCAGCAGTTTCAAAGCTTGCTCGCATGCTGCTGTATAGCCATCAACAATTACTGAGGGATGAACATCCTTGTCAAGTAGAGATTCAGCCTTTTCTAGCAAAGCGCCAGCAAAAACTACTGATGATGTAGTGCCATCTCCAACTTCATTGTCTACAGACTTCGCGACTTCAACCATCATCTTAGCGGCTGGATGTTGGACATCAATCTCCTTCAAAATTGTTGCACCATCATTTGTGATTGTTACATCTCCTAAGGTATCGACCAACATCTTATCCATACCTCTGGGTCCCAGACATGTCTTTACAATATCTGCAATTAGCTTTGCTGCTGTCAAGTTATTTTTCTGAGCATCTTTACCTTTGTTTTCTTTCGTACCTTCTTTCAATATTAATACTGGCATTCCGCCAGCTGTAGTTTGAACTGATGCCATCTCATATTCACCTAGTAGAACATAAGAGTTTTTCTAAAGCCTCTTTTATACTTTTACTTATTTAATCTTATTAATAGATGCCAAGGCTTCTTGTTTTTTGTTGAATTTTGCTCTGAATGATGGGACGTTTATAATAAATCTCTCGTGTATTCCTTCTCCTATCTTTTCAATTTTGTCAGATGCCTCTACTTTGAACGTAATTCTCCTGCCATCTACCGAAATGATTTCAGCCGTAAGAAGGATGTCTGCTCCAACAGGAGTGGCCGCTAAGTGCTTGACCTCAACAACAGTACCTACAGAATCCCAATCCGTGTCATTAATAAACTGTTCTTTCAGAAGTAATCGGCAAGTTTCTTCCATTTCTGAAATCATAGAGGGTGTTGAGAATACGTTTTCACCTTCCCACAAAAAGGCTGTTGTCTGAGTTGAATTAACTTTTAGATTTCTCTGCTTTGTGGACCCGTTTTGTATTATAAAATTCAATCTAAATGCACATACTAAAGGTTGCTTTTAGATTTATTCATGTACTGGGAGAATAAGCCTGAATAATACAAAAAGAAAAGGTATGCAGTAGGAAGATTTGGAGTACTATCTACTGCGCCTAGCCGCTGAGGCAATGACATAGGCAAGACCGACTGCCAGACCGAACGTCAGAGGAATCCATACCCCAAAGCTGTCCATACTAACCGGAACCATTTGCTGCAGCAAGTTTTCAAATATCATTATTCTTGATATATAGAAGTCAGTATATTAGATTTTCTGGTACCTGTCTTGACACAAGGGTAAAAATAACAACAAAATTTGGAAGAAGTATAAGATAATGACAACACAGATTGCTTTTTACTATTTATAGCAGCATAGCAACAGTAATCATAATCAATTTCTATGGTAGAATGCCACTTCTACTTGGGGCTCACTAGGTTCTTCTATACTGGGACTATTCAATTCATCGCAATAAGATAAGGTGTCTTTAAATTACCCAAATTTAGATTACAAAATCTATATGAAGATGCAGAAAGAACTGCATAAATTCTGTCCTAAATGCAAAACTCATACAGTTCAGGCCGTAGGCATTTACAAAAAGGGAAGGGACAGAAAAACTGCAGAGGGCACACGTAGACATGCTGAGGATAAAAAGGGTTATGGAGGTCAGAAATTTCCTGAACTCAAAAGAACAGCTAAAACCTCTAAAAAAATAACTTTACGTTATACATGCAAAAAATGTCAAAGAAAAACTATGAAACAGGGAATGAGAATACGCAAGCTTGATATCCAACCTTGAGTATGTGAGAAATTGAAATGCGTAAAAAAAATATCATGATCCCAAATCCAAATAGTAATTTTATATCCGTGGGATGTCCAAAATGCGAGAAAGAAAAGATCGTCTTCACATACACTACAAATGACATTAACTGCAGTTCATGTGGGGAGTTAATCGCTAAAAAAACGGGTTCTAAAGCAAATATTCTTGGCAAAGTTCTGAATGTTCTTGATTAATTGTTGTGGATTAGTTTTTTTGCAACATTTAGATCCATAGGTGTGTTTACATTGATGGCTATTTCTTTTTCATTCATTACTAAATAGTATTCATCCAAGTTTTGTAGAGTTTTGGATTTAGAAGAATCAATTATCATTATTCCAGAGTGACAGTATTCTTGTTTGTCGATATTAATAACTATGCTAGGTTTTATGCCTAGGCACCTAACAAAGTATTCTTCTAGTACAATAGATATACATTGTGAATGAAGGCTAATACAAGACTTAACAATCTTTCTGATCGTCTTAGGACTTAATAGTGGAAGATCTGCAGATACTACGAAAGTTTTGGACGGTTTTATTTTGTCTAGTAAACTACAAAGGTCATCTGAATAATTGGCACCTTCAGCTTCAATTATATCAATTATATGTCCGTAATGAGATTGCAAAAATCTGCTAGTCTGAGGTGCATTAGGACTTGAAACCCCGACTATCTTTACAAACCTTTGAGAATCTAGAAGCGCATTAATGACCCATCCGATCAAAGTCTTGCCCTTTATTTTTAATAACGGTTTTTCATTATTGGAAAGCCCCATCCTAGTTCCTTTACCACCACACATTACAGCAGCTATCATAGGTAGTACGACAATCATTCCACCGGTTTATTATGTCTTAAATCGTATATGAAAAAAGATTGAACAAGGATGTATGGATATCTAGAAAAGAATAGGCATCCTTTTCTATTATCGTTCAATTGGATTGTTCAAGGTTATATACCATAAAACTTTTCGATAAACTTAAAGTAAGAATCATAGATTGGTAGTATGCTTGCTGATCCAATCGATGTTCTAGTCGATCGATTTTTAGAATCCTTGCGACTTATTGTGTGCGGTCTCTGCAGTAATAGTAAATTTACCGTTGATAGTCCATTTTGCGCTTCCCATATCTTTACCACTTGGGCCTACTGCCTTTGGAATATCTATAACCAGATTATCAAAGCTATAAGTAACTTGAGCACTCTTGCCTGTTAATCTATCAAAGAGTTGCTCTATTAACTCAGCCCACTGGCTTGTAGTCTTATTTTGATTATCGCTGTTATTTTTTTCGTTCTCGTTCATACTTTGTAAGCTGTACAACATAAGATATAACCGGATGCAAAAATTCTTCTGATCGTGAGTTAATGTGTCATATAATGTATATCAATGAAATTTCTATCGAAAATTCTAACCCTTGGTTCAAGACGTTAGTTTAGATTTAATAAAAGAATGTTGTTTACAAGACAATATCTTTATACGCAAACAATTACAACAACTATAAGGCTAAGAAATAATCTCCGATTATAGAACTGCTGCGTTTTTGGTGAATGAATAACAAGATTTCAAAGTGTTATAGTAAAGTGGTTGATGCCCTTTTCGCAGAAGTTGAATTATCCATACCTAAGTCTCTTATATCAAAAGAGTTGAGCATACTTTGGAATATCGGAAGGTAACGCGCATACTTTGTTTCATCTGCTGCGTATGTAATATGATACGCTTTGCTGCCCACCCTACTCCAAAGATCAGTTCGCTCTATTTTACTTGATCCTTCACGATTAATTTTCGTTACCTTATATGCAGGATTACCCGCAAGAGTAGAAGCAGTTGCACTCTCAGGATTAGATGACGGAATATCTTTTGTAACTATCTCTACTTGAAGATATGCCCTGAAACTTGGTGTACTGGCCTGAAGCGGAGAAATAAAAGAGACAACAATGTGACGCCCAAGTTCGGCTATTGTATTACGAGGATAGTCTATTTTCTCCCAACCAGTAGGATAATGTATTGTAAATCTGTCATATAGATCCTCATATGTCAAAAAATTCCCTGTGGATATATTTCCCTGAGGAGTTGTCATAGACATAGAGTTAGAAGTCTTTGCTGTTGCCTCTTGTAAATGAGGGCATAAACATAACAAGATCGTTAAGCAGAATAAAGAAAAAATCAATGATACAAATAACGTAAAGGCAACTGGTGAAACCTTAATACTTACTTTAAATTTTTCGGCTACATCCATTCGAATAGAGCTATGCACATTGCCAATATAATTCTAAATACAACCCTCGTGCAATATTAGCCGCTTGATGGACATTCATTATTAGCAGAATTATAATTTTCTGATTTATTTATAATAATAAGTATCTATCTATTCTTATTTTCAAACCACTAAAGGCTATGAAACCAAAATGATTAGTTTGTTAATATGGATAGCTATGAAATAGTGAATAACAGCTTATTAGGCAATTTCAGTCCAGATCAAATAAAAAGAGGATGCTATAGAAGACTAAGAAGTTAAGACATATTTTAACCTAATAGTGACGAAACTTTGTCTACATTTTCCCATGTGAATGATGGTTCCACTCTTCCAAAATGTCCGTATGCCGCGGTTTTTTTGTAGATTGGTTTTTTTAAGTCAAGGGTATTAATAAT
>JBKPEX010000408.1:0-3572 GCA_046728625.1 Thermoproteota archaeon | reverse complement strand
TAGCGTGTCTAGACAGTTCTGGAAGTGCTATATGTTCTGCGGGACTCGACCTACAGAGATTATTGGAGGTAAAGAAAATCAACGGAACAGTCAGCTCCTACTCTGAAAATCCACTATCAATAAGAAGTACCGATGTCATAGATGAGATCGACGCGGAATTAGTTATCGAACTAACGCCTACGAATCTCTTGGACGGGGAACCAGGATTATCTAACATAACATCAGCAATGAGAGCAGGTAAGCATGTCATTACCGTTAATAAAGGTCCACTTGCTCTTGCAACTCCATCATTGCTTGAATTGGCAAATTATAACAACGTCTTACTGCGGTTTAGCGGAACAGTAGGAGGAGGAACTCCAATTTTAGAATTTGCAAAACGCTGCCTGAATGGAGATAGAATAATAGCGTTTAAGGGAATTTTGAATGGAACAACAAATTTTATCCTGACCAAAATGGAGGAACATCTCCCATTCGAAAGGGCGTTAGATTATGCTCAAAGAAGTGGGTATGTTGAGGCAAATCCATCACTTGATATTGATGGATACGATGCGGCGGCTAAATTGGTTATAATGGCAAACTGGATCATGGGAATGAAAGCGACGATGAGAGATGTATCAAGGACCGGAATAAGAATGGTGAATCTTTCGCAGGTTGAAAGCGCCCAGAAAAGGGGAAAAGCAATTAAGCTAATTGCAGAATGTGAGGACGGTATTTTAACCGTTGGCCCCAAGGAAACAAACAAGGTGGATCCTATTTGCGTAAATGGCACTTTAAATGCAGTAACATTTGCTTCAGAGCATTCAGGTTTCCAGACAATAATTGGAAATGGCGCAGGCGGTATGGAAACGGCTACAGCCATTCTTCGAGATATGATAGACATTAGAATATCCTCGACCAACAGCGCGAGTAAGATTGGTTAGAGGTTAGATTGAAAATGACCAGGGCATAAAAATATATCATAACGCGATTAGTGGGTTTTGATCTGGCATCGTCCTCATTCTGATGACAGGTCGCTTTAGTAGGTGACGCTCTCCCTATCTATCAACCACTAAGAAGTAAAGTAGATCGTAACAGCATACATTTAACAGCCGAGTAAAGAAATTTTTTCATATTAAAATCATTGAATTAGCAGTAACAATATTAGAGCCGAGCGATGATGTGTATCGAGTAAATCGAAAGTAATAGTGAATAAGATGCAGAAATTATTCAAGTTGTTTCACCTAGAATCTCTCATTCAATAGATTATTCAAGCGCTTTAGGGGGTCTGGCATACATGTTGCTTGAATCAGTATGATACTTTATGGATAATGTGTGGTCCTTTTGTCTACCGGTTAGAATACCCACTACTGTATCATCTTTTTTTATGACTCCATCTTTCCTAAGTTTCTTAACTCCTGCTGGAACAGCACCAGAAGCCATCTCACAGTCGAATCCGTTCAATCCGACCACTGCCATACCGTCTTGCATTTCCTTGTCGCTTACCTGAACAACCAGTCCCCGAGTAAAAGATAAGGATCTTAAAGCCTTTAGTATATTTTCTGGCTTCCCAATTTGAATCGCTGTTGCTCCTGTTCTAGGTACCAATCCGTTTTTTTCCTTGTGACGGTAATATCTTTCTATCAGATCCAGGTCTGGTCGCCCATTATTCCAGTCCAGTTTTTTCTCCTCAAACAAACCATTTGTGAGTTCATAGAATGTGTTGGCGCCTTCAGCGTTAATTACTGCAATTTTAGGGACTTTTTTGATCCATCCCCACTCATATAGCTCTATCAATGATTTGCCACAACTAGCCGTATTACCTAGCGCACCTCCAGGATAAACCATCCAGTCTGGTGACTGCCAATTTAAGTGCTCTAGCACCCTGTAGACAATTGTTTTTTGCCCCTCGAGACGAAATGGGTTAACAGAATTAACTGTATATCCTCCATTCCTTCTAACACTTTCTAGGGATATCTTTAACGCTTCATCAAAGTTACCATTGACCTCTATAACTTGTGCTCCAAACTGAAACGCCTGACCCAACTTCCCAGGTGCAATTTGCCCAGATGGTACAAAAACGTCGCACAGAATATCTTCGTTAGCAGCGTACATCGACGCTGATGCTGAGGTATTACCAGTTGATGCACAAACTATCCTTTGCACGCCTAACATCTTAGCGTGGGTCAAAGCTGTTGACATGCCATTATCCTTAAATGATCCACTCGGATTGTACCCTTCTGGTTGCAGCAACAAGCAATCGTGTTTCATGTCAGCATAGTCAGCGACCTTTGTCATGTTATAGGGTCTTGAGAGCCTCCCTTCCGCACCGTCCAATGAGACAAGTAGTTTTGAGCATTCCTCCAGACTATCAGTATTTTCTAAACCAACAAAATTTATCAGCTCGCGAAAGCGCCATACGCCGCTTTCATTATAGATATTTCCTCCGTGGTCCCTGCGCTTGAAAAAAACGTCAATAAGGTGATTAGAGGGACGGTTCCGATACGTTACATCAAGTAGGTATCCACAGGAGCATCTGTAGGTATCACTGCATAAATCATAGGATAAACCACATGACGGATTAAAGCATTTCTTTTTAGCTATAGCAACCATAGTAGTGATGAGAAACTTATCAAATGATATTTAGAGCTTGCCTATTATGCCTATACTGAGACTTGCGAAAGATCTCGCGAACCTGCTGTTGTTAGGCAATTATTTCTTCTGACCCGACTTATCGAACAATTTTAGAACTTGTTGTACTACTCCATCCATATCATCTTCCTTTACCTCAGGAGAAACTCCGTGTAGGAGGAGATTATTCACTGTAACAGACGTTTCAGAGCTTACCTCGTCAAATGAATCCATGTCACTATAGCTTTGTTGATAAAGTCTTCTCAGCTTCATGGCATATAGCTGAGTTTTCTCATTCAAGGTTAGAGTATAAGTACGATTATTCACCTTGATTTGATGTTTTATCATCTGAAATCTACAAACACCGAGGCTTTAAAAACTTGCCTCGTTGGCTTCTAAGAATACAACGGTAGACGTCTCATGAGATCGGAACTCTAATCTACCTTCACAGAGTATTGGCTAGGACTTGATAATGTAACTATATTTCAGGAAAGGTTTAGGTAATTTTATTTCAATACTCGAAATTGGAAATGTTTGAAATCGGTTTGATTTAACAAAAACTAATATCATTTTGAAGATAACATCCAAATGTGGAAAAAATATGTATCGAATTAAGGAATCTATTCTATAAGAATAGGCGGAAAAATCTTTCAGACTGTCTACTTCTTTCCGGAGGATTGGACAGTAGCCTGCTGGCCAGCATATTCCAGCCTGTTTATACTATCACAGTTGCATTAGGAAGGGAAGCCCCCGATCTATTCTTCGCAAAATTAATCGCGAAAATGTTTTCCTCAATTCATTATGAAATAATACTGACCATAGCTGATCTCCTTGAGATCACAAAGCAGGTAATAATTATACTAAGAACCTTTGATCCCATAGAAATTCGTAACTCCAGTGTAATGTTTGCGGGATTAAGAGAGGCTAGGCAGAGAGGATATCGTACTGTCATGACTGGAGACGGC
>JBKPEX010000306.1:0-1080 GCA_046728625.1 Thermoproteota archaeon | reverse complement strand
TCCCCTCGTAGGAGCAATAGAATCAATTTCATCGAAGAATACCACACATGGTGCTGCCTGTCTTGCCCTTCTAAATATTTCTCTAATTCCCCTCTCTGACTCTCCTACCCATTTAGATAATAATTCAGGACCTCTAACACTAATGAAGTTAGCTTCAGATTCTGTTGCTACCGCTTTTGCTAATAGAGTCTTACCTGTACCTGAAGGACCATGCATCAACAGGCCTTTAGGCATAGCATGTCCTAGCTTTGTATATAAATCAGGATATCTTAATGGCCATTCTACTGCTTCCTGCAATTCACGCTTGACTTCATCTAGGCCACCAATTGCTGTCCAAGGAATGTCAGGTGATTCTAAATATACTTCTCTCATAGCAGAAGGCATTACTTCTTTTACTGCATTTTCAAAGTCACCCATAGTAACTATGAGTTTGTTCAATACTTCAGGAGCAAGTTTTTCGTCTTCTAAGTTGAGTTCTGGCAATAATCTTCTCAAACATTTCATGGCTGCTTCCTTGCACAAATATTCTAGATCTGCGCCTACAAACCCATGTGTTACTGCTGCAACTCTATCCTGATCAACATCTGTATCTAGAGGCATGTTACGCGTATGAATCTGTAATATCTCTAATCTGCCACGCTTATCAGGAACTTTAATTTCTATTTCTCTGTCAAATCTACCTGGACGTCTTAGAGCTGGATCTATGGCATTGGGTCTATTAGTAGCTGCAATTACAATGACTTTCCCTCTTGCTTCCAAGCCATCCATCAATGATAGTAACTGAGATACTACCCTCCTTTCAACTTCACCAGTTACCTCTTCCCGCTTTGGGGCAATAGAATCAATTTCATCAATAAATATTATAGAAGGAGCCTTTTCCTTTGCCTCCTTAAATATTTCTCTTAACCGTGCTTCAGATTCACCGTAAAACTTACTCATTATTTCTGGTCCGGAGATGCTAATGAAATGAGCATTGCTCTCATTTGCTACCGCTTTTGCTAATAGAGTCTTACCAGTTCCCGGAGGACCATATAGAAGCACTCCTTTTGGAGCCTCAATGCCTAGCTTTTCAAATATCTC
>JBKPEX010000111.1:0-8835 GCA_046728625.1 Thermoproteota archaeon | reverse complement strand
TTGTTATAGGTTCTGTAATAGGACTTGTGTTTGGAGGTTTTCTTACATCATATTTAGGATGGAGATCGATCTTCTGGGTTAATCTACCCATAGGCACATTTGCTACGATTTGGTCTTATGCTAAACTAAGAGAACTAGGTGCTATAAGAAAAGAGAAAATAGATTGGCTGGGAAATATTACGTTCGCAGGAGGATTGTCTATGGTTCTGCTGGGTGTAACTTTAGCTAATTTTAGAATTGTGACTCCATATGAAATTTTTCTATTTATAATAGGAGGCTTGTCATTACTGGTGTTGTTTATCATTATAGAGAAAAAAATACCTAGACCAATGTTTGACCTATCTTTATTTAAAATTCGACATTTCACGGGTGGAAATATAGCAATATTTCTTAATGCTCTTGCAAGAGGAGCTTTTACCCTGATTATGTCGTTTTATCTTCAGGGACCGTCAATGAGACTTAATTCACTTGAGGCAGGTATTTATCTTATTCCAGTTTCTGTCGCTTTGGCTGCATTTGCACCCTTAAGTGGATGGTTATATGATAAATACAAGCTAAGAATTTTTACATCCATAGGTTTGCTGGTATCAGCAGCAGGCTTCCTTATTCTTACAAGAATAGGCGAAACCATATCTTTTTACGAGATTGTAATGCCACTTGTTATGGTAGGTGCTGGTATGGGTATATTTGCCTCACCGAACAGAGCATCAATAATGACTTCTGTGCCGTCTTCCAGAAGAGGAGTGTCAGCAGGTATTAGTACCACATTTTTTATGATGGGGAACTCTTTTAGTATAGGCCTAGTATTTCTAATAATGACTAATATTAGTCCTCTGCATTCTGTTGAGCAGTTATTTTTAGGTTCATTTCAATCATCATCCTCATCCTCATCCATAGCTATGGCCAATTTCATGGTTACTAAATTTTTAAGCTCAATTCATTTTGCTTTTCTTGCTTCAGCAGTTGTTATGTTCATTTCAATTATTCCTTCGTTAGCAACTAAATGGAAGGCAGAGATGTAATAGTAGAGTAGTAAATGGGAATGGCCTGCTCTGATAAATAAACCAGCATGTGAATAGTTAGTTCTAGATCATATGTAGTGCGAACCAATCTGTTCCTTCTTTCTCACATTCGTCGCAGCCAGATATTTTAGGTAAAATATTGCTTTCATCTATGTGAGCAAAATGTTCACAGCTTTCTTTACTTTTTGCCAAATAGTTTCACTATAATATGACATACCTAAATGTCGGTATAAAGGAGTTTTATTTTTTATACACCGTTTCAATTGATGTTTTAATCTTTCAAAGAATCTCTACATGGTCTTGGCAGATGTGAATTCATTTAAGTATCCTTCTCGTTATGGAAATCACTAGCAGATTTGAACTTTTTTCAGACAAATATGAATAAATGAAAAGTTACCTTCAAAAATCGAATTATTTGACCTTGAATAACGGGTCCACAATTTATGTCAAAAATGGTTCACAAACCACTGGCCTCATTAACTATGAGTTCAAATATTGCGGGTATGTATATACAATCAGAGGAAAAGAAAATGCTATCGCTATTATTTCATACTCTAAAAATTCATCGAACTTGGCAACCTTCTCCTCTATCAAATTCCCATTACTGTCATAAGTTTGGCTAAATTTGCACTCATTGACAAATTAGCCTTTGAATCAAAAAATAGCTATCACCTATTATCTAGAAGGAAGTTCTGTCTTCCTTAGACGGTAGAGGGTAATTCCATGCAATATCAGTGCAAGAGGTACCCCTACGGTAGGTACTAGAATCCACGGGAATGTTGTCATTGTTGATATACCAAATTCTGAAGCAGTGATCAAACCAAGGCTAACGGCATTAACTAGATCTGCGATGCCTAGTACACTCCACACCACGAGAGCGTATTTGGACCAACTAAATCCCTTCTTCAAAAAATATGCAAAGGGTATTGCTGTTACTCCAATCAAAATATCTCCGACTCCAGCAGGTATTCCAAATGCTGGATGTAAGATTCCCAGAGATACACCCCATAGGAAAGCCATACCTAGTATTCTCCAAGTGTGGACGGCAACTAAAAGCGAGGTTGTCTTGTTGTATTGTATCTGTCTTGAACTAAGTAAAGGTCGCATTTTAATACTAGGTATCTAAAGTATAGTTTAGTTTATAAGTCTCACGTATCCAAATCCATAGTTAGTTACCAGCTAAGAAGTGAAAGAATAAGAGATGACAGACAGAACCTGTTCCATCATAGAAACAGTCTATAACATGCCAGAGATTAAGTCATGCCCAATTGAAGCGACTTTTAAAATTATTGGAAAAAGATGGACAGTTCTAATCATAAGAGAAATTCTTAGGGGTAATACGCAGTTTAATCGTTTTATGGAAAACATAGAAGGCATAACACCAAAAGTTCTTACAGAACGTCTACGCGAACTAGAACGGTTTGGAATCATTAGGAGAAGAATTGTATCAGAATATCCAATCAGGGTTGAATATAGCTTAACTGATGTAGGTAAAGGATTCGAACCCGTATTACTTAGCGCAGCTTCCTTTTCAATGAAGTACATGCCAAGAACAGTTTTCAAAGACGGCAGGCCAAGAACACAACGAGAGATAATTAGATCTAATTATGGAACTGGAGAAACACAATAATACAAATTGTGTATTTTTCTATCAGAACATGTGGAAGCAGCTTGCCTTTTATGCCTTCAGGTTAGCTATGAAGTTTTACAGATTTGAGTAATAAAACTAATAATATTAGGACAAATAACAGCATAAACCATATGACAGTAGCAACAGAATCTATCCAAAATATTGGTGTTCTTGGCCTGGGTCGAATGGGAACTGCAATAGCTAATAATATCATAAAATCAGGATTTAACCTTGTGGTTTACAATCGGACACCAGATAAGACTCGTCAATTAGTGGAAGCTGGAGCCGTTGCGACAGCTAGTCCAAAAGAAGCTGCTTCAAAATCAGATGTAATACTTACCAGTCTAAGAGATGATGCAGCACTTTTAGAAGTTGTCAATGGTGAAAAAGGAATGCTGTCTGGCCTAAGATCAGGAGCAATCCATATTGGCACATCAACTATTTCTCCATCTCTTTCTACAACATTAGCTCAAATGCATAACGCCCACGACTCTTTATACTTAGCTGCTCCTGTCTTAGGAAATCCGTCTGCTGCTGAAGAAGGTAAGCTTACTACATTTGTAGCCGGCGATGAGATGGCTATCAAGAGTTGTAATAGATTGCTCAATAGTTATTGCCAAAGGGTTATCGAAGTAGGTAATGAACATGCCAAAGCAAATAGTTTAAAACTTTCAGCAAACTATGTGATGTTAGTACTTCTTGATGTTATGGGTCAAGTATACGCATTAGCAGAAAAGAGTAATATTGATTTGCAACTTATAAATGAGTTGCTAGAAATGATATTTGCCTATCCGGGTTTGAAGCAATATGCAAAAAGAATACGTATAAGAGATTTTGATAATGTAGGCTTTGACCTTTTATCAGCTTTTAAGGATGTTCAACTTATACTTCAGGCATCGTCTGATGTTCGTGTTCCTCTTTCATATGCTAATAACATCAGGGATAAGTATATTGCAGCAATAGCAAATGACATGGAGAAAAAAGACTGGATTAGTATATACGAGATTGCTCGTATGCTCGCAGGACTAAAATAACAAAGTAAATATTTAAGGACGTAAAGTTAAATAGATATTTTGTTTTTGTAACAACGATTTGAACTCTGTTATGTTAGGGAATCATATTTGATTCCCATCCCTACGGGCCAAAAATTGTATCAATAATTAGTACAAACACCTGGTCTATACTACTTACACACCGATTTCCTACCTATTTTAGAGCCTAGAAAACTATAAACGCTGAAAGTTGCTTACTACATTTAAGAACGGAACCTACTTTTAGCACTGATATCGTCATGTGTTCCAGCGAACCCGAACCAACAACTATCCTATCATGTTCTTCATAATTAGGTGGCTATGGGACCAAAATTACGTCAAAATGGTTCACAAACCACTGACCCCATTGTAATATTAATTCTCTAATTGGCTTCGCTTGCAATAAAAAGAGAGAGTGAAACTGATAGATGCCATAGGACCAACATAGAGAAGAACAATATCATCCAATAGAGGAGAGGATGAGGAGGTATCTACCGCGTATTCACTATTTGTAGATAAACTTGCCCAGAGTTTTGGAGCAATAGGTTATCATGTTAAATCTACTAGCGAGTTTAATAATGTCTTGAAGAGCAAAAGAGTCAATGATATCCCAGTTATAATATCTATTAGTATAAATTATTCGTTAAATCGTATATTGTTAGATGATAACCTTATTGGTTAGATCTCCATGACAATTGAGTTAGCCAAAGAAATGCTTAGCACCTTGAACTATATACTGTACTGCAATTGCAGCAACTAAAACTGCGAATATCCTTGTAAATATCATTGAGCCGCGCCTTCCAAGCAACTTGTAAATTGGATTAACTAATAGTAGAACTATATAGGTAACTGCAATCACAATTGAGATAGATAACATAGTCACTATCAAGCCAGCACTTTGAAATGAAATCATTACTGAAGTAATAGCCCCTGGACCAGCAAGTAAAGGAAATGCCAATGGAACGACTCCTGACTCCCCTATTTCTCTTCTTGTTCCATCACCAAACCTCCATACACCGTGAGTCAACAACTCAATTGAGACAATAAACAACAAGATCCCGCCTGCAATCATAAAGCTGTAAATCGTTATTCCAAATATAGTTAGTATCTCTGAACCAGCAATTGCAAATACAGTAAGTAATGCGGCGGCAGTAATGATCGCGATTTTTGAAACTGCCTTTCTTTCATTTTTTTCCATCTTTTCAGTAAGTGCAATAAACAGAGGAACGCTACCCACAGGATCAATTACAACGAAAAGAGCAATAGTAGATTTAATCAAGTTTTCAAAAAAATCAGGTGGGATTACAAATACTGGCAATGACAATGGCGGTGATGATGATAATGATAGTAATAATTGGACTTTAAATATGGCAACAATTCCAATGAACATTAATAGTAAATGCTATTGTTGTTTATGGTCTATTATTATCTAACCGGATAAAGGAGGTTAGAAAATTTGGTTTGTGAGTCTTTTCTCCAGATTCCTCTACTTGCTTTTCCTCTAAATCCTCGCCTTCGTCATGGTCAAGCTCGTTTGAATCTTCTAATATTCAGTATATGGGTCCTATATTTGTATCAAAAATGATTCATAAAGCACTGTTATTATCACAGATCCATTGACCAATGGGTTGACTTAAGTATAGTAGTCTTCGGACAAACAAGGAGAGACCCCCAGCTTCTTTTTATGATACATTGGTTTATTTGTCGCTGATATAATGAAACAGATTGTATTTGGACTTCATTTGCCAATTATGGGGTTTAAGGGATGGAATGGAGAAAATGAAACGCCTCATACAAGAGAACATATGCTTTCGATTGCAAGGAAGGCAGAGTCTCTTGGATATGATTCATTGAGTGTGAATGATCATATTGTTTTTAGAACAAGTTGGTTGGACTCACTAACTACATTGTCAGCAGTGTCTGCAGTTACCAATAGGATAAAACTTGGTACGTCAATACTAAATATAGTTGTAAGAAATCCAGTCATATGTGTCAAGGCCTTATCAGCTATCGATATTTTATCTTCTGGAAGGCTATTTGCAGCAGGAGTGGGACCAGGCTCACATAAAGGAGATTATGACGTTTGTGGCATTCCTTTTGAAGAGAGATGGACTAGATTTAACGAAGCATTAGAGATTTTGCATATGCTTTGGAATAATAGCGACAGACAGGATGATAATAACAATAACATGAAGTCTGCTAGTCCGTCCAATATAGACTATAATGGTAAATATTATCAGCTAGAGAAAATATCTATTGGACCAAAACCATTCCAAAAACCTCATCCCCCTATTTTCATAGGGACTTGGGGATCATCAGATGCTGGGCTAAGAAGAGTTGCAAAATATGGTGATGGCTGGATGGCTTCTGCTTATAATATTAGTCCAGACAAGTTCAAAGAAAAATGGAATACACTTGTCTTATACAGAAAAAGGTTAGGATTAGACAGCGAATCATTTGAAAATTCGATTATGTCGATGTTTGGATATATTGATAACGATAAAGACAAGGTTCACAGGATGGTAAAAGATATAGTCTCCCCAGCATTGGGCAGATCTGTAGAGCAATTAGAAAACTTACTTCTCTTTGGATCTGTTGAACAGTGCATTCAGAAGATAAATGCTCTTGGTGAAGCTGGAGTAAAGCGTATACATTTCTGGCCAATAAACGATTTTGAAGAACAGATTGAGATTTTCAGAAAGGAGATAGTTTCTCGATATCTATAGGTAACAGACAAACAAAGATATCATGTTACCCAAACAGCTTCCTAGCATAAAAATTGTTATTTACTGGTATCTTGTAATACTTACATTAAAATGAGTATTAGCAAGAAAAACGATGCATTTAACGGAGTAAATACACAGATACTAAATACAGTATATAATGCCATGCAAAATCAACCAGAAATGGCAAAAGCAACCTTTTATGTAAAATCAGAGTGGAATGGCGGTTTTAGTGTTACATCTACGTCCAAAGGCTTCCGTGTAGGCGGACAAAATGTAGAAAGAAACTCAGAAGAATATAAAATGCAGTATGATTTTCCAAATCAACTCTCAGGCCAAGGAAAAGGTCTTACTGTATGTGAATATTGTATGGGTAGCTTAGCAGCATGCTTAGCACAAACCATTGTAGCTCATGCCACATCAAGAGGTATCCAAATTGATGGCATCAATATTGATGTAGAAGGTGATGTTGATTTGCGTGGGTTCACAGGTATATCCAGTGATGTAAGACCTGGTGCTCAGCAATTCAGAGTAAATATGAATATAAAAAGCAATAATGTATCAAAAGAACAAATAAATGAACTCCATGAGATTGGAAAGAGATTTTCGCCTGCGTTTGATACCTTGACTAATGGAACATCAGTAATTCTGGTTAACTCTTAATTAAGTATCATCAAATCAACAATTCATCATCAAGTACTGTTAGAGTTCATATAGATGATCGTGCATCTCCGAAAACCTATTCTGAGATACTGCAGATTCAGCTGCTTCAGCTGCATATTGTGCAATGGGATAATCTGAGTAATAGGAAAATTGCAAAATACAAGAAGCGCAATTTCCTACCAAGATGCTTGAACTTGTTTAGCTAAGAGTTTCAAAACTACAAGATTTCATATGCAGGCGAGCCTGAATACCAAGTGTTTCATGAAAATGAATATTTTTGCAACGTCTTTGTTCTAAGAGAAAATCCTCGATTCTACCAGAATATTTTACTATGCTGTCATGTCTGAGCGAGTCTATCTTTACATATTCACTTACATTTGCAGCATGCCCTGTATCGTAATTAATCTCCCATAGCTCAGATTCATCATTGTTTAAAATCACATACTCCAACCCATGTTCCTTTGCCTTTTCCTTGACCATATTATATTGTTAATAATCATATTCTACTGTGTCATATTATTACCTACTGTTGTAGATACTGTCACAACATACTTTCATAGATAGTTCATAGATAGTAGATAAGACGACTGTTGAGGCGGCATTAGTGTCAAAGCATAATGAAGCGATTATTTTTTGCTTACATGATATAGCCTTGATGCATCTTGTGACTCAATCTTTTATATTTTACTTTTGATACTTACTATTATGTATTGCAAATGAATAATGACAGAGCTATATGCCCTATTTGTAAGAACAAATTGAGGGAACATTCAGAGTTACAAGACAAAATATGTAATATGATAATAATAAAGCAATTTACAAATAACTGTCCAGGTTTTGATGTTCAGTTTAGGCCTTTCTTTCAAAAAGAGGAAGAAGAGTAGACTTTAATTAATTAAGCATAATCCTTTCAACAACCATCTGAAGCCTATTCTAGCTAATCAGATATAGTTAGTCGTATAGATTGATCGATATTTCCGGGGGTTTCATAGAAGAGTTCATTCCAAATACAAGAAGTAAATTCGACTCTGCACGTCAACTTAGAAAATCCAAACTATGAACGCAGAGAAATTGTGAATTTTGGAAGAACATTACGTATTCATTGATAACAAGCCAGTGGCTGCCGGATTTTACCAGAAGCGGTTTCTTAAAGACAGTTCTATATGTGGAACCTTAGTCTATTTTATATATTCTAATTCACATCTTTCTTTAAGGCTATGTTACACAGAGGCTACGTTATTTTGATTATAGGTGCTGCTTTATTAATTTCAGGCATAATTATTTCGGCATTATGGGCTGGGTCTTTTGCAGGAAGATTCATGCGTGAAAATACTATTCTAAGCGATGTCTCAATTAGGCCATCTACTTCAGTAAACACATCCATTCAGATAACAGATACCTCTAGACCTATATCATTGGCAATAAATGTAGAACGTGATAATGGTGGCATTCCTAGCGGTAGTACTGGCGAAGGACAAATATCAAATAATACTCTAAGAGAAACTGTACGAAACCCAAATGGATTTATAATGACAAGCAATGACTTCACGAAGCAATTTTTTACCACATTTAAACCAGATACTACGGGAAAATACACAATTATTGTCTACAATTTAGGAAATAGTCCAGTAAGTATTGGTGTATTAGTTGGTAACCTTCCATTCGTAGGTACAACTAATCAAGTAAATATTAATTTTCTTGGTGGAATAATAGCAGGTGTTTTCCTAATCATTGCTGGGATTATTGTTCTCATAGCAGGAGTTATA
>JBKPEX010000262.1:0-1158 GCA_046728625.1 Thermoproteota archaeon | reverse complement strand
TAGAATCCTCCATTGAAGTCGAAGGCGTAGTAAAAGAGGATCCGAGAGCGCCAGAGGGAGGATACGAAATAACAGGAAACAAGTTAAAAATATTCAGTATAGCGCAGTCCGACTTTCCAATTGGAGAGTATCAAAGTACTGAAATGTTGCTAGACAAGAGACATCTTGCTCTGCGTAGTAGAAGAATGATTGCAATGGCTAGAATCAGGTCTTTGGTATTAAAATCCGCTCGTCAGTGGCTTAGCGAAAATTGTCTAACTGAGATTACACCGCCAATTCTAGTTAAGGGAGCGGTCGAAGGGGGTTCAACTTTATTCAAGGTGGATTACTTTGATGAGGTAGCATTTCTATCTCAGAGCGCTCAGCTTTATTTGGAAGCAATGATTTTCTCTTTGGGACCTGTATGGTCTATAACACCTTCCTTCAGGGCCGAGAAGTCTAGGACCATAAGACACTTGGTTGAGTTCACCCACCTAGAAGCTGAATTCCCCTGGGTTTCTTTAGAAGACATACTGAAAGTTCAAGAAAGACTAATTTTCTATGTGGTACAAAATGTCATTAATGAAGGGCAGCAAGAATTATCAATTTTGGGAAGAAACCTAGAATCCTTAAAGGCCATTGAAATTCCATTTGACAGGTTGAATTATGAAAAGGCCATTGAACTACTAAGATCTAAGGATTGTAGAGTTGTAGCAGATGACCAGAAGGCACGGGCTATTGAATGGGGAGATGATCTTAACATTGAATCGGAGCGCGAATTGACTAAGGACGCGGTTAACCCGCTATTTGTAATTGGTTACCCCTTGGAAATAAAACCATTCTACGTCAAAGAGGACCCTTTTGTAAAAAATCGGGGACTTAGCTTAGATATGCTGGCACCACAAGGTTTTGGAGAAATAAGTACAGGAGGGTTGAGAGAGGATGACCTCTCCAAAATCATAGAAAGAATAAACTCGCAAGGTCTTATCCGGAAGGATTACGAATGGTACATAGATCTTAGAAGATATGGCTCTGTTCCCCACGGCGGTTTTGGAATCGGAATTGAGCGATTAGTGAGATGGATCACAAATGTTGAAGATATCAAGGATGCCTCTCTTTTTCCGAGAACGCTTAGCGGCCTGACGCCTTGAGTCTTTTTAGGGCATACCTCATGTAAGC
>JBKPEX010000227.1:0-19404 GCA_046728625.1 Thermoproteota archaeon | reverse complement strand
GGATATATGTATATTCTTAATTATGCTGGAACTATATATAGAATTGTACCTTCTTCTTCTTCTTCTTAATTATTGTGAGTTTATGAGATCAGTCTAGCCAATTGCGTACTTAGACTGTTTCTGATTGTTGTAGCAGTTAGGTAACACAGAATAAAATAATCGATCTCGTCTGGGATTTTTGATATAGAGGCGAATTGGAAATTGAACCTCCAAAGTCAGAATGTAAAGCCATACTAATTAATATTTAGGGATCTGCAGGATAATCTATATCTCGATCAAATTTTGTCAGTAACGATAAAATACTGTTCTATTTGGATTTGCGACTTCTTGATAATATGTCTGATTATTGTATTTCCTATTGAATTAATATAAAAAAGCTCGTAACAGGGCGGAGGCGATGCTACGGCATCGCACGTATTGTACACAATAAATTAATTCTCAACAGCTCATTATGTAATATGGCGTCTTATCCTTGCGGAGTTTGATAGACAGTACCATAAATCGGCGTCTTTCCAAAGTAATTATTTACATTTCTAGGCTCGATCCACACGCTGAATGCATTGTTTCTTATTATTTTTAGACTAACAGGGACTTGTTCAAAGCGCCCTAATTTTTTGCTAATTATGGTAGCTGTGCCGTTGAGACTTATTTGTGAGCTATCGCTTTTTATAGAGCTATTTGTCTGTTTAAAGTCGGATATTTGCTCTTTGTCCTTTAGTGAACCGTTTAAGCTGATCATTGTGAAGCTGGCGTTGAACGTTTTTGCGGTATTATTACCATTTGCCGTATATTGCAATGGTCTTGTAACACTCATCTCCCAGTGGCCTTGCACTATCCACTGAGTGTTGTTCTTTTGATCATCTTGCAAACTGCCGATCCCTCCCCTTAATTTTATAGCGCTATTATTGGCTGTCATCGCAGAAGATGATGAGGAAGTAGAATTTTGTACGGCTGTTTGTGAATAAGCGGTCATCACTCCGGTAATTGCTGAAACTGAGATGATTACTCCTCCAAGTAATAGAGGTATGAAGACATATTTGTTTTTACTTGTGAACACGATGATACATTACTACCCTAGTTTTTTAAAATTCGTGAGGATTCTTACAGAACAATTCTAGCAGGAGTTTTTCCTAAATGGGTACACAAAAATAAGTATCTCACTTCTGGCCGCGGACTAATTGAATAGAGAAGAGATATAACAATCTACGGATATTCTGGCTAACTCTTCATTTACGTTATCTAAATGAGTAATCTATTGTAATCAGTGATATGGCAATATTTATTGAGATCCATTGCGAATCACTAAAAGTGACAAAAAGGCAAGGACTCTTTTCTAAAATATTAGTCGCAATAGATGGCTCAGAAGCCTCAATGGATGCTGCAAATTATGCAGTAGAAATGGCCAGAAAGGATAACGCAAATTTGATTGGATTGACTGTACTTGATTTGTCTAAACCAAGATATCTGACAGCGTCTTTTATCGCCGCGCCTACCTATGGTTTAAGAGAGTTACAAGGCTTAAAAGAACGTGCTCAGAAATGGTTAGATAACGTTGCTACTTTGGCTCATAAAAGGGACATTCAATTCAAATCGCAAATTATCGAAGACTCTTTATCAGTTGAAAGCAGTATATTGGATTATGCCGAAAATGAAAATATAGACTTGATTGTGATTGGCACTAGGGGGATGTCAGGATTTAAAAAAATGTTATTAGGTAGCGTTGCTTCGAAAATAGTCAGCTATTCATCGTGTCCTGTATTGGTAGTTAAATGAATGAGACAGGTAAAATAATTTACATTAGTAGGGTAAATAAACGTAAGCATCATGTGGAATAAAATATCATGATAAGGCTAGTAACTTTATTAGAGTTAGTAACATGGATATTGCTGTCCTGTTATAATGCAATGTTATTTTATCTTGGTATCCTAGATCCCTTGTCGTTTGATAGCCCCAAACTTTTTATGCGATTTTCACTACGTAGGAATGAAACAATCTGTGGATTATGAAAAATTTTCTAAAATATTAGTTGCAATAGATGGTTCAGAAGCCTCAATGGATGCTGCAAATTATGCAGTAGAAATGGCCAGAAAAGATAACGCTAATTTGATCGTTTTACATGTAGTTACTTCAGAAATGGGATATGCAGATATCTCAGGTGAGATTTCTTCTAGCTCAATTAGGGAAATATCCGATATGGTCAGACAAGAAGCTCAGCGATGGTTTGATAAAATAAAATTGAAAACTGATCAATTAAAGGTTGATTTGAAAACCGATATTGTCGTGAGTAAGACCAATGCCACGCATACGATTGTAGATTATGCTGACTCTGAAAAAGTGGATCTGATTGTAATGGGAACACGCGGTAAGTCTGGCTTTAAAAGGCTGTTGGTTGGAAGTACAGCATCTGGAGTAGTAACGTATGCTTCATGTCCAGTTATGGTGGTAAAGTGACATCGAATTGGAAATAAGCACTAGAAATCGTCAGCACTAGAAGTTGCACTCGATTCCCTGACTCTTTTATCTAATGGGAATTCATTAGATAAAAACAGATTTAATTCATATTTTATTTATTTTTTTGCTAGTCTGTAGCCATGAGAAAATCCCGGATCGTAAACCTTTGAAAACTCATAAGCGGCTGGAGCTATTACATCTCCTACAATGACTAATGCCGTTTTCACTATCTTCGATTCTTTAGTTTTAATTGCGATATCTCGTAGAGTCCCTTTGATAATCTTTTCATCTTCCCAGGTTGCTCTGTAAACGACTGCTGCTGGAGTATCCATTGTATATACTCCTCCTTTCAAAAGTTCACCTACTATATCTGATATTAAATGGACGCTAAGATAAAAAACCATCGTAGCACCATGTTGGGCAAGCTTAGAGATCTTCTCTCTTTCTGGTACACTTGTCCTAAACTCAGCTCTTGTTATTATTAGCGTTTGGGTATTGCCTGGTAAAGTTAGCTCCAAATTCATCGCAGCCGCAGCGCCAAATACAGAGCTTATTCCAGGAACTACTTCACATTGTAGTCCGTCCTTTTCCAGCTTGTCAATTTGTTCTCTAATGGTGCTAAAAAGTGCTGGATCCCCATCGTGAAATCGAATAGCCATTTTTCCTTGCCTTGCCGAATCTCTTAATATTTCATAAATCCTTTCTCTATCGATAACAGCCGCATCATGTAATTCAGCGCTTTCTTTTGTATATTCCAGAATTTTAGGATTGAGCAGTGATCCTGAATAAATTACCACATCAGCTTGTTCTACCAATTTCTTGGCCTTTAGGGTAATAAGATCGGGGTCACCGGGACCGGAGCCAACAAAATAAATTGTATTACGTTGAGTCATTTTTCTTCTTTGCCACCATTATTGAAAAGTATTTATCAGTTGGACCTTTTCTTCCACGCAGATCCCTTAACTGGGAGGTTCTTAATATTTCCTGCTCTGCCGACACATCCTGTGCGATAGCAATAGTTGAGTTGTCTTCAAAACCGGCTTCAGTGAGCATATCTATGACTTTATCAAAATATCTTCCGTCTTTAAGAAAGATGACTGTATCACAAGAGTTAGCCGTCTTTTTTATTCTATCCATATCATAACACGCAGGGACTATTCCGAGAGTCTCATCACCTTCAGCAAGACTCATTTTTGTCTCCGCAGCAAATGCAAACATAGAGGCAATTCCAGGCACAATCTCAACTTCGATATTTTTATAATTTTTTTTTAGTTGTCTATGGATATATATCCAAGTGCTATACAGCCCAGGGTCGCCAACTGTTAAATAGACTACCCGCTTGCCGGATTTAACAGAATCGGCGATTAGCTCTGTATTCCTTTTCCAGTGCGTCTCTAATGACTCCTTATTTTTAATCATAGGGAAAATTAAATTCACAGTCTTTGTTGAACTTCTGAGGTATTTTTCTACTATAGACAATGCGATACTGGGTCTACCGTCTCTGGCTGTGGGAGCATAGAGTATTTGTGCATTTTGAATCAGTTTTATGGCTTTGACTGTTAGCAATTCTGGATCGCCAGGACCACAGCCAACACAGTAGAGTTTCACAAATTAATCCTCAAATCAGGACTTATTTAAGTTAAATACGTTTAGTATAGCTACCATTTTTTTTAGCATTAGCCTTATGACTGTAAAGTGGACATAAAAGTATAGAGCAAAGCAAGATGAGGATTGTGTATAATAATATAATTGACAGGAAAGAATCTAGAGCCTCGTTTAGCATTTTATCCTTAATAAATAATTACGGTTTTGTTGCTGAGATCAATAAAACGGGATTTCTAGCAAGCAACATGGTTCCACTTGTTACCTTTCTTGCCTTTGCAACAGTCACTTGCGTTATATCAACTTCATCTAGCCGTGCATTGTAAATCAAATTTAGAGCTTTGTATGTAGTTTCAATTAAAATGGTATCTATTACTATCCTTCCTCCTTTTTTTAACTTACCTATGGAAAGCTCTATGACCTTATCTAAATTTCCACCTGTGCCGCCAATTATTATTGAATCGACCTCAGGAAGCGAAGGTAAAACGTCTTGTGCATGGGCTAAAAGTAGCTCGGCGTTTACGCCGAATTTTTTTAAATTCATTTTGGTTAATTCTATTGCTTTTTGATTAAAATCAATACCATATATTTTACCGGACCTAGCTTGTAAACACAGTTCAACTGTAATGCTTCCACTACCGCATCCAACATCTATAGCCGAGGAATTATTTCTTAATCTTAATTTGCTCATAACAATTGATCTGATGTCTTCTTTTGTAATTGGAACTTCCTCATTTCTTTCGAATAACTCGTCAGGAATACCGGGAGTATTATAATTCCAAAGCAAGCTAATCAATATTTTTACTATTAGTGGTATTTAACCTGCCGCCCCTTTATACATGTCATTTATTTAATGCGGTACTTACCAGGCCTTCATGCAAACCAGTATATACTATTATCATGAACATCAAGAGCAAAAAAATGAAGGGAGTTATCCCATTTGTAGCCAATTTTCTCCTATCAGACTTAGGTAGACTGGGTGCAATCCTCTTTGCAATTTGGTATGAAATTATATAAAATACTGCACCTATAATAATGGCTATTCCTATAGCATTGCTCTGAGGAGTGCCAGGTGCTATCACAAAGCCAGCCGTCACTCCTGCAATTAGACCCAAAATAGCTCTCATGTAAAAAACCCTGTCTAGCGTATTCAACTATGTTACTTTTGTCATTAAATGGCACTCGGTTTAATTCCTTGCGGTTTCTAGTATATTCGTTAATTTGTTTTGATTAATATTTGCCGTTGTTTCTGGATATAACATGGAGCTGTCCGCCATAGAACTGCGATATCTCGTAAATAATATTAAATCAGTCGTAGCCTCGGGTTATTACGTCAGTAATATAAGCGGTGTTACAAAAGATTCTCTCCTCTTTAGATTACACCATACGACAAAACCGGAAATCCTGTTGATGATTTCTGTTAAAGGTGTGTGGACTACGAAGCTGAAATTCAAAACAATGGAGGAAAATCTACTTACTTCTGCATTTAGAACTGAGCTCGAAAGGTCTAGACTAGAATCAATTGAGCAATTAGATGGAGAGAGAATTCTTATGTTCAAATTTAGACATGCAAAGGGAGACAATAGGATAGTAATTGTTGAGCTGTTTGGAGATGGTAATATAATATTATGTAACCAGGATTTACAAATTATCTCGATTCTATATAATATTGAAGTAAGACACCGTACCTTGAAAGCTGGACTAAGATATGTTCCTCCACCGTCGAGGGGAACCGACATATTCGATCTGTCCGTTGAAAAACTACGTGATTTAAGAAACTCTGCTGAAGGGACCAACATTGATATTTGGAGATGGATTGGACGAAGTCTTTCTATCTCAAAAAAATTTGTAGAAGAGATAGTAATAAGATCTAATATATCAAACAAAAAGCCACAGAGTCTCTCAGATGAGGATATAAATAGACTGCACGTCGTTATTACGGATCTAGTTAGGGATATCAGTACTGGAAGAAACCATGAACCTGTCGTAGTTATAGATGACAGCGAAAAGGGGATAGACGTAATTCCTATTAAAACTCATAGCGTTATCAAATTAAAAATTAAAAACGTCGAAGGCTATATGGAAGCCTTAGATGAGGTTTTTAGCAATGCGTTGATGGATCAAGGACGCAGCACGAGAAGCGGTGAAATTGGTAGACGTATTGCTAGTTTAGAGCACGATCTTGCAGAGCAAAACAAGGCAAAGGAGGATGTAGTTTTCAAGGCCAGTCGGATCAGAAAGCTCGCGTCTGAACTAATGCAATTGTTTCAGGGCGGTTTTGATGGTGAATTTGATTCGCTTTTATTTAAACAACTCCTCACTGAAAATTCGGCATCAATTGTCACAGAAAAAGGATTAGACTATTTAGAAGTGCTGGGCGAGAGGGTTCTCCTAGAACCCACTATACCTAGGGTGGCATCATTACTTTTCGTAAGGGCAAAGGAGATGGAACGAGGTAGTGAATCTATAGACGAAGCAAGAGCTAACCTGTTATCTCATATCGGAAAACTGCAGAAACAAACTTCTTCTATTGTAGAAGGCATTACTGCCAAAAAAGATCTCTTCAAAGAATGGTATGAGCGCTATAGATGGTTTGTTACGACAGATAGTCTATTAGCAATTGGGGGTAGGGATTCTTCTTCAAACTCTGCTATTATACGTAAACATCTAACTGAAAAAGATATTGTATTTCACGCAGAAGTTTACGGTTCTCCATTTTTTATTATAAAGAACGGGAATATCACCGAGGGAACCGAATCTATTGCTTCTAGCTTGTACCAGTCAGCTCAGGCAACCGTCTCATTTAGCAGAGCGTGGAAAGACGGATTATCCAGTGCAGATGCATACTGGGTTATGCCGTCACAGATAAAAAAAGGAGCTCCGACTGGACAATTTCTTCCAAAGGGCTCCTTTGTCATTGAGGGCAAACGTAATTACATAAAAGGATTGGAAATAAGACTAGCGATTGGGATTATTCAGTTGGGCAATAGATATGCTCTGGTTTGTGGACCGGTAGATGCAGTAAAAAAAAGAAGCATTGTATATGCTATTTTGCTTCCTGGTGGCGTAGATCCGATGAATCTGGCTAAAAAGGCCAAAGGTGAATTGATAAAAGTTGCACAAACTATAGTAGCAGTATCTACATATCAAGATGACAATTCCAGGAGGGATAGTGCATCAAATGGTAGCGATTTAGCAGATTTTATCAAGACAATTTCGGTAGATGACTTTATCAGATCTCTTCCGTCCGGAAAATCCAAAATATCTTTCAGTGGATTGGGAGAAGAAAAATTACAAAGGCTCAGTGATGCTACTGACAATACGGATATTTCAGTAGTTAATACTGTGGCGCAGTCCTCAGCATCATCCTTTGACGAGCAAAGTAATTAAGCCTTTGATTTTGACTTATTAGCGTGGTAAAAGAGCCAAGAGGACAACAACATAGAGACGCTAATATGCCGACCAGAGTGCTTGTTAGAGATATCATGAATAGTCCAGTTATCTCGGCATCTCCTCATGATAATATTAGAGATATTGCCATAAAGATGAAAGAACAAAAGATTGGAAGCATTGTAATTATGGAAGATGAAAACCCAGCAGGAATAGTTACGGACTGGGACATTGTTTCAAATGCTGTAACACAAGATATCAAGCCTAGTATGATAAAGACTTCAGATGTAATGCAGAAACTATATACCATAGAAGGAGAGGAGGCAGTCACTGATGCTGCCCGTAAATTAAGACAATATAATATAAAGAGACTTGGTGTTGTATATAAAAATAAGCTAGTTGGCATTATTTCTACGTCTGATGTTATTTCAGTTACCCCAGATCTTGTTGATGTGGTATCAGAAAAAGCGGCAATTGTTAGAGGAGAGGTTGGCCGCCCTGCTGGTAATATCTCGGGTTACTGCGATGAGTGTGGAGAATGGTCGGACCTTTTACAGTACGATGAGAGCACCTTCACTTGTGAGGAGTGTAGAGGTGAGACAGCCGCATAACAAAAGACCATCATTTTTAGCGGATGCGATGCTAGGAAGTGTTGCTCGGAAATTACGCATTTTTGGCTTTGATACATTTTATACTGCATCCATCCACGACGACATTATACTGAAAATAGCAACAGAGCAAAATCGAATTATTTTAACTTGTGACAGGGATTTATTTAAAAGGATCTTGAAGAAAGGCCTAAGAGGAGTTTTATTGAATAGCAATAGTGACATAGAAAATATTGCACATATACTGGTTAAAAATGGGATCTGCACGTTGAGGTTTGATCAAGAATGTTCTAGATGTACCAAGTGCAACGGTTTACTAATAAAGAAAACACGCGACGATGTCCAAGCCCATTTTATCCATTTAACAAGTCTTATGTCACAAGAACAATTTTATCAGTGTTCGATTTGCAACAAGATTTACTGGAAAGGTAGCCACCTTGAGCATATAATTTGTTTTGCAAAGAGTATTGATACCAGAATTAACCAGTATCCAAAATGCCACTGATCTGAACCCTAATTTTACATAATTTTACATACAGAATTATCTGCTGCGTCCACCACAGCTCACCATATTTGTTGAAACTAATTAAAAAATTCTTCTTTTTATAATGTATTAAACTAGAGTACAATGTAGTTATCAAATTATATTTTACGTAAGTATCGTTATAATTCGTGTTATTGTAGATTTACAGTAACAAAAGATTAAAATCACGATGATCGACGATAACTTTTGTAATGAGTTCAATTTCTGCTCTGGAGAGAACAGTTAATAAAGTTTTGACTCAAGCAGAGCAAGATTTAATTACTAAAATAGATTCTGCCTATGAAGAGTCTCTAACTAATTTAGAGAAATCTAAGACGAATCTACGTTTGGAATATGACAAAATAGTACAAGGCGCAAGAAAACAAGCAGAAAATCTCAAAAGACAAATCGTAGGATCCAGTAGGCTTGCTTCTAGAAATAAGCAGCTTGTTATAGTTGAGACTGCTGTCAATGACGCATTTGAAATGGCAAAAAAAAAATTGGAGGTTTCAGCCAAAGAAAAGTCATATTCAAGCTTGATAAATAATATGTTAAAAGAAAGCATTTCTGCAATTGGTTCGAACGAAGTTATAGTTGAGTGCAATAAAAGAGATACTGATTTAGTAAAAAGGTCGATAAGTGGCCTTTCTAAAGAGAATATAAAGGCTAAAGCAGTATTATCAGAAAAAACCATAAATGTCATAGGTGGAATCCGTATGAGATCAGCAGACGGATCCATGACATATGACAATACCCTGGACTCACGGATAGAGAGACTCAAACCTTTAATAAGGAAAAATATTGTCCAAATGCTTAGAGGAGAACAGTAAGCCAAATGGTGTCTAAGGGAAAAATAGTCTGGGTCAGCGGTCCTGCGGTAAAAGCAGATGGTATGTCTTCTACAAAAATGTTTGAAACGGTTGAAGTAGGAGATTCAAGATTAATTGGAGAAGTCATCAGGTTAACTGGCGACGTAGCATTTATTCAGGTCTATGAATCCACCTCTGGCTTAAAGCCTGGGGAGCCTGTGGTAGGGACAGGACGGCCGTTGTCAGTCCTTCTGGGCCCAGGAGTTATTGGAAGAATTTATGATGGAATTCAAAGGCCTCTTGATCAAATTGCTCAAAAGTCAGGAGATTTTATCGGAAGAGGCATAGCAACAACGCCGGTAGATATGAATAAAAAATATAAATTCACGCCCGTTGTGAAGAGTGGGGATGACATTACCGCCGGATCAGTTCTGGGGACAGTAGAAGAAACTCCTCTTTTAACTCACAGCATTCTTGTTCCCCCAGATTACCGCGGGGGCAAGCTTTTTGATGTCGCCAAGGAAGGAGATTATGATCTCGAATACGTAGTAGCGACTGCTGAAAAAGATGGTATCAAGACCGAATTAAAGATGTATCATAAGTGGCCTGTTAGAAAACCAAGACCCTACACTGAGCGGTATGATCCTTCGGTTCCACTGATTACAGGACAACGGATAATCGATACCTATTTTCCCATAGCCAAAGGGGGCACAGGTGCTATTCCTGGAGGGTTTGGAACAGGTAAGACAGTAACGTTACACCAAATCGCAAAGTGGGCTGATTCTAAAGTAGTAGTTTACATCGGATGTGGAGAGCGTGGTAACGAGATGACTGAGGTCTTGGTTGAGTTTCCCCATCTAATAGATCCAAGATCTGGTAGACCACTTATGGAGAGAACTGTTCTTGTAGCAAATACTAGTAATATGCCTGTAGCCGCACGGGAAGCATCCATCTATACCGGAGTTACAATAGCAGAGTACTATCGGGATATGGGATTTGATGTTGTCCTCGTTGCAGATTCAACAAGTAGATGGGCAGAAGCATTAAGGGAAATGTCTGGGCGTCTTGAAGAGATGCCTGCAGAAGAAGGATATCCCTCATACCTGGCATCAAGATTAGCTGAATTCTATGAAAGGGCAGGACGAGTGCGAGCGTTGGGTTCACCAGAAAGAGCAGGGTCGGTTACAATAGTTGGTGCTGTTTCTCCATCGGGTGCAGATTTTACAGAACCAGTAACTACTCACACTATTAGATTTATCAAGACCTTTTGGGCTCTTGATACCAGATTGGCTTATTCAAGACACTATCCATCAATTAATTGGATGCAGTCATATTCGGGATACCTTGACGACGTTTCCAAATGGTGGAAACAAAATGTAAGCGGTGATTGGTATGATTTGAGAGCTGAATCCTATCATATTCTTCAAAGAGAGGACACCTTGAAAGAAATAGTTCGGCTTCTTGGTCCAGAGGCATTACCTGATGAGGAAAAGTTAGTGCTAGAAGTGGCTAGAATGATAAAAATAGGCATTCTACAACAGAATTCGTTTGACAAAGTAGATACATACTGTAGTCCGGAGAAACAGTTGAAGATGGTCAGGTTAATGGTAGATTTCTTTAAGCAATCACAAAAAGTACTAAAAGAGGGAACATCATTGGTAGACATTAGGGCAATGCCTATTATAACTTCACTACTCAAGGCAAAATTCGAGATTCCTGATGAGCAGGTATCAAAATTTGACGGCTTGTCAAAGGATATGACCGAGCAATTTCGTAAATTAATTGAAACAGACAAAAAAGGCGTGGACAAAGAGAGTGGAGAGGAGATTAAAGTAGTTGTCTGAGACATCTGCAGGTCTAGAATATACGAAAGTCGCTGAGATTAAAGGGCCTCTGATGATTATTGACGGAATCACAAAAGCTTCGTTTGATGAGCTTGTAGAGATCGAAACTACAGATGGTGAGAGGAGATTAGGTAGGGTCTTAGAGGTAGGATATGGCAAGGCAGTAGTACAGGTTTTCGAAGGCACAACAGGTCTTGCAATTACTGGCACAAAGGCAAAGTTCGTAGGGAAGACCATGACAATGCCAGTTTCACAGGAACTGCTAGGGAGGGTATTTGATGGTTTGGGGAGACCAAATGATGGATTACCGGATCCCGTGGCGGACAGATTTATCGATGTTAATGGAGAGCCCATGAACCCAGAACGCCGTGAATATCCTACTTCATTTATCCAGACAGGGGTTTCCGTAATTGATGGAATGTTGACTTTGGTCAGAGGTCAGAAACTACCTATTTTTTCAGGATCAGGGATGCCACATAACATTTTAGCTGCCCAGATCGCACGTCAGGCGTCTGTAGTAGGAACTAAAGAAGACTTTGCAGTAGTGTTTGCAGCTATTGGAGTGCAATATTCTGAAGCACAGTACTTTAAACGGAGCCTTGAGGAATCTGGTGCACTAAGAAGAAGTGTTTTATTTCTTAATCTCGCAGATGATCCAGCTATCGAGAGAATTATAACACCTAGGGTTGCATTAACGGTGGCTGAGTACTTAGCTTTTGACCTTGGGATGCACGTGCTTGCAGTTTTAACGGATATGACTAACTACGCTGAGGCACTAAGAGAAATAAGCGCAGCCAGAGAAGAAGTGCCAGGAAGAAAAGGATATCCAGGCTATTTGTACACCGATCTTGCTAACAATTATGAACGAGCAGGTAGAATCAAAGGCAAGAATGGGAGCGTAACTCAGGTGCCGATCTTGTCTATGCCAGCTGATGATATCACTCATCCAATACCTGATCTTACTGGTTATATTACAGAAGGACAAATTGTCCTGGGTAGAGATTTGTTCAGAAAAGGTGTCTATCCTCCTGTCAATGTATTAATGTCTCTTTCAAGACTAATGAAAGACGGTGTAGGCGAAGGCAAGACTCGAGGCGATCACATGGAAGTGGGAAATCAGTTATATGACGCATATTCAAGAGCACAAGAGGTAAGGGCACTTGCCGAAATAGTTGGTCGGGCGGGTTTAACAGGTGTGGATTTAAAATATTTGGATGCTGGGGATTTATTTGAAAAGCATTTTCTAAAGCAAAACGCTGACGAAAACAGGAACCTAGAAGAGTCTTTAAACAGGGCATGGGAGGTATTGTCTACACTTCCTGAGGGAGAGCTTACAAAGATAAAGGAAAAGAATGTCAGGCAGTACTATAAGACAGGTACGTAATTTAGTAAGTAGTAGTGGTAGTGGCTATACATGTCTTTTGGCACCAAAGTATCCGCAACGAAAATTGAGCTGATAAAAATCCGGCGTTCTATGCAAGTAGGAAAGATGGTGCATAAGATCCTTGATGATAAACGTGAGGTGTTGTTAAAAAAAATCGATGAGATGATAGAGGAGGCAAACAAAGCAAGAGGAGACATATGGTCGCCTTTAGGAGAGATCTATACAGCAGTTTATGATGCATACATGTCACTTGGCACTACTACACTAGAGTCAGTATCTGATTCTACGCCAAGCATAATGGAAGTGGATGTTAATGTAAAAAGAATTGTTGATGTAAAAATTCCTACTCTTCAAGTAAAAACTAGGGAAGGAGCTCAGGACCTATCGTATGGATTTACTGAAACAAACTCTTCCGTAGATAAAGCTGCTAGGCTCATTAAAAATATGCTTCCCAAAGTATGTAAGGCAGCAGAATATGAAAATGCCATTTTTAGCCTTGCCAAGGAACTTGAACGAACGCAAAAACTGATAAATGCACTAGAATATGTTATCATCCCTCAATATGAAAGTGCTATATCATTTATACGTTCAACGTTAGAAGAACGCGAGCGTGAGGAATTTGTACGTCTAAAGAAGGTAAAAGTGGTATTGGAAAGGAAAAAGATATTAGAACAACAACAATATGATAATAAAGAGAAGAAACATACACTTGAGTGAAGATATAATTTCAAAATACTTTGAGAACTCACGCTCTGTTTTACGTGTGGAACATGATTCTATGCTCAACAAGATAAAAGATGAAATTGATAAAATGAGGAATAAAGCACTATCTAAGGTACCAAAGTAGAGGATATATAGAATATGTTTAGCCGTTTCCTTGCTCAGTATCTTGTGTTTTGTTTTAAGTCCATTCTTTAGTGAATGATAACTAGTTTTATTAGTTATAATTAAATATGGCATCTAATTTCGAAGATTTATGCGGATTGGAATAAACAAGTCGTCATCATCATCTTCTTCTCTTCTTACCTTTTTGCCTGTTCTTGTGATAGTAGTAACTTCTGCGGCAGGCTTGATGATAATATCATCATTAGGCTCTTCATCGCCTGTGTATGCACAAGGAAAAGCAACATCAGCGGCTTCAGACGGAGGAGGATCATCTAAACTTATAGGTGCAGGTTTGGCCTTTGGTCTTGCTGGCGCTGGAGCAGGTATAGGGCTTGGTTTCGTAGGGGCTGCAGGTCTAGCTGCAATTAGCGATAATCCGAAAATGCAATCAAGAGTATTCATTTTTGTTGGTATGGTAGAATCCATCGCTATTTACGGTATAGTTATGATGTTCATTATACTTGGACAATGATAGATAGATATTGTTTGGGTTGCCTGCGAATAGAAATTAATTTTGTGTGGTTTTGAGACATATTTCTGTAGTTTACTGCTGTTCTCGGAACTCATCAATTACTGGAAATATAACAGCTAACTAGTAGGAAATTAAACTAATAAGGCTTGCTAGTTGAAGTCCGTAGCTTGAATTTGGTTTGATGGCGGATAATACTTGTGTACCAGGTTTTCTCTATGGTTGGAATTGCCAAGATCATTGTTAAATGTCTTGGGTTTAGATGAGGCCAGTCTATATATCCACTCCTTTGTTTTTTTAGATCTTTCTAATCGCCCTTTTTCGCAATATCTACCTAGATAAGTGGCTACTTTATCAAGTCCTATATGTTCATTATATTCTCTTTTGTATAGAAATACTATATCTGAAGATGTAAAGCTAGTTTTAGACAATCTGCTCTCAATAAGGCTCCAAATCTTTGATGTAAGAGATAACGAGTTTTCTATAGAAGAAGGTAAAGTTTCAGTTCTGTGATCGGACTCCTCGTGAAAATCGTTGGTTACGCTATCAGTGTTTTTATAATTATTATAAATGCTCGTATTGCTGTCAATATGGTCATTATTCTGCTTATCTTTGTCTGAATTTCCGTTTATAAGTCCCATAAAGTCAATGGCTTTCATTAATTTGGTTTTTGAGATATTCCCTTCTAGGGAAAGGTTGTATTTTCCACCGTCGTCGTCTTCAATTTCTATCTTTATCTTTTTTTTTCCAGAGCTCAAGCCTATTGACTTTTTTCATCTTCTGAAGTGTTTCGATGATTTTATTGTTGTTACTCATAATCTTGCTAACCAATATGTCAGTTTTTTTTTATCTACCACATTTGTTGTAGCAGTTTATGCACGTATTAGAATAACACATCTAATCAAGACGGACTACTGCCGCCGGGACCGGTATCGAAAAAACCATGGAACGTTAACTAGCTGGAGTGCAGGCTATGTTCTTAGTAATAAGCAACAACGTTTATGCAGATGGAGAGAAGGTTGGGAACCAGTTCAGTTGCTCTTTATATAGGCGCAAAGCCGTGATAGTAAGGTATCTGCACATATTCATCTTTAGCACTCATTTCTGCTAAAGAAATCAGATGCCCGTCAGGATCTTCTATTATAGCATGCTTTCCGAAATGCTCGATAGACATTTCTTTATAAAATTTAACGTGTTTCTTTTCTAATTCATCGCACGTGCTCTGTAGATCACTCACGTTAAAGCCTACCAGAATTCCACTAGCGCTTCTTTTGATTTCTGTATTATGTTTATCTCGTTTTGCCTTATTCTTAATTGGATGTAGCGCAACTACAGTAGAACCTTCTTTCGCAAATTCAATCCAGTCTGCCGACTCACGTTTTAATTGCATACCAAGAGTCCTTGTATAAAAATCCTTAGATCTATCCATATCAGAAACGAGAAGTATAACGGCGCCTATTTTTTTGAACATATTATGACCCTCACATCCTCAAGGTAATGGATCGAACTAAGCGTATATAAAATATACCGATTAGAGGATCTTAGCAGACCGAATCCAATAGGTAAGTCCGTATTATTAATCCCTTTGGTAATTACGACATAATATCTCTCAGGAGTAATTCTTGATTGCTTGACTCTATTTATTTATCCTATATCTAGAGGAGAATGATATTATATATTCGGCATCTGTGATCATTTTGTTATTCAACATTATTTTAATGTGAGGGCTGGTAGTTCAGAGGTAGAATGTTCGGTTCGCATCCGAATGGTCGTGGGTTCAAATCCCACCCAGTCCACAATTCTATTTCTATCTGAAATATAGAAGTATCATGAGTGCCGTTCTTATTTTGTTATGAAAACACAATGACAGTTGTGTACAATGCGGTGATCCATCAATAGCAAATTTGTTCGTATTTTTTAGGTACTATCCATTGCAAGGGGGTTCGATTATCAGGTATGAATGATTTTCCATTATGTTTGCATGAGAAGACACAAAAATTATGCTCGTCATGTATCTCGGCCGACAGGCTAACTCCTCTTAAATCCTGAATTACATCTGGTATAGAAAAATAAAATTGCGTCATCAAGTCTGCTTTGCCTAATTTTGAATATAGCGGGACTATCATTATTGATAATAGCACTAATGTTTGTATATTACTATATATAACTGAAGGCTTAATACACAGGTACAGCGCTTATTAATATTTATGGAAATTAGACCAACCTTCGGGTCATCTTCCACGTAGATGGTAGATAGAGAATCCTTAAGGTTTATAATAACGGTATCAGAAGTCATTTACACGTCTAACAGAAAGCAAATACTATTGTTATACTTCATTATGAGTTTAACACTTATAGCGGTAACTATACTTGGCGCTTTGACCTCATCTTCCGCACAAGACCTTAACCCTCCAACCACTGGTACAACAACACTGAATGTTACCTCTAGGTTCGGCACTAATAATACTGCACCTAACAGCAATATGACTAATGGCGGTCAAAATGTTGCTAAGTAAATATTTTTTGTTTATATTTTTATTATACAATAAAAATCCATCTAGCACGTGTATCCGCATTCTTTTCTAGTGATACGTCAGCTTTTGATGGTATGTTTTTGATCTTTGACAACCAACAAAATTAAAAAACAAATTCATAATATTAAGATAACAAGAGATAGTCGTATTCCCTTGGCTTTATTTAGAAATAATTACTATATATTTCGGAGCACTCCCAACACCTCTTCACTGTGACCTAAGGGTTTTACTTTAGGATATATTTTGACAATAACCCCTTTCTCATCAATCAAGAAAGTAGTCCTATTGACACCATCATAATTTTTACCCATAAAGCTCTTGGGACCGTATACTCCATATCTCTTCGATATCTCATTATTATCATCAGGTGCAAGGATATAGGGAATATTCATTTTTTCTTTAAATTTTCTATGTGATTCAAGATTGTCTGGGCTTACGCCTATTATTTCAATTCCTGAATCTACAAACTTTTTGTAATCTCTAGTAAATTCCGTTGCCTCAGTACTACACCCTGGAGTAAAGTCTTTGGGATAAAAATAAAGTACAATTCTCTTTTTATTGCGGAAATCAGAAAGCTTAACAGTATTTCCCTCTGCGTAGGTAAAGTCAAAATCAGGGGCAACATCTCCTACTGAAGGTGTATTAGAAATTTCTGTCGGCCTTTCTTTACTCATATATCTCATTACTATCCTCTTATCGCAACAAAAACCTTTCCGTTGATAATCCACGCTATCTACATTATGTTATCTGGCTAACTGCCTATTTTAGCTTGAACTTGCTAACTATCTGATAATCAAAGTTACCTATTATCCAAATACAAACGTATAAAAAATTACATTATCTGTTTTGGGAATAATCTCAATTTCATGGATTTCGGCCTTATCAGTCCTTACCAGATTATGGATAAAGGGCCATTGAATGTCGCAATAGCTGACCCCATCTTTTAATCTCATATCCTTACCTAGTTGCTCTTCTTTCAAGTAATTTTTGTCCAATTTGACTTCAATTCTAGCCGTCTTAGTATCTGAAGGACCAACAATGCCGTGTACACGTCTAGCCGAATTATATCTCATTATTATGCTTGATTGTTGTTTTTTCAATTTGCTGTCATTAGACGTAGTAGATGAAGACTCAGCAGTCAACTGGTTCTCAGAACCACACGCTTTCACACCTTCTCTTTGCCAGATCCATTTACCATGAAGATATACAACGTTATCTACGTGAAGACTAGGATCTACGGCAATAAAGGGAACGTCAGGCTTCATTGTTTGATTATTACCGAATCTTCTAAGTCTAGAATATCCAACGCAAATTTCAGGAGCAATACCTGAAAAATGCATTCCATATGTATCGAAGATCTCATCGACAGGATTTTCTGTATCCATAACTTCATTTGGAATCTGACCTTCTTCACTCAAAAGTTCTCTGATGGTGACTTCGAAATCCTTTATTTCTCCATAACCTGCATGTTCATAACGAACAAAATTATTCTGATCTATCAGCACATGCTTTGGCCAGTAGGAATTTCCAAATGCGTCCCAAGTTTTGTTTTCAGAGTCAACTGCCACTGGAATATTCTTGACATCATATCGTGATAAAGCATTATGGATATTAGTAACGTCCCGTGCGAATTCGTATTCTGCAGAATGAGCCTGTATTACTTGTAATCCATATTTTTGGTACTTTTCGTGCAAGCGTTTCATTATGGGTATGGTGCGAAGACAAAATATGCAAGTATAAGTCCAACAATCCAAAAGTATAACTTTTCCCCTTAAATCCTTTATAGAAATTGGCTCTGAATTAATCCATTTTTGTATTGCTCTGAATTCGGGGGCTGGCGATGCAGGTATGAGTTCCATTTACTTTCTCTCCATGCTCATATGTTTCTTCTTTATTTTTTTGTGAGTATAATAAAGATATGTTTACAACAGTAATACTCGCATTATTGGTACTGATAGCAGCGTTAGTGTAGAGCCCTTCTACTCCTCTCACACAATGCCAAAATATCTATATGAACATCTATGAGCACCATCACAAAAGAGAAGCTCGATCCTACTTCAGATTGTGTTGTTATTTAAGGAAAAGTCTTTGGTCATATGTTACAACTATAATATTTCAAAAGAGAGCGAGCGAGCGACCCATAGATATGCGGCTACATACAAAACGGATTATACAGCAATTTACCGCTATTATTCGTTCTTAAATATGAGTATGAATTCCTCTTTTATCTTTCCGGTAGTAAGCCTATATTTTTTCCGCAGTATTTCACTTGATAAATAAAAACCAACACTCTTTGCCTCTTTTTTGATAAATTCATTTAATTGTATCTTCTCCCCAGCATAGGTGGGATTTCCAACTATTATGCAGCAATATTTTTTTGGTTTTAGGACCCGTTTCGTTTCGCTGATAACCAACCGCATGTCATCAAGAAATCTCATCGATGCATCCGCTCTTGTTCTTCTGCCTCCTATAGTATCTTTTTCTATTTCTCGCGGGCTGTATCCTAGCCACCATAGAGATAACTTTTGATACTCAGCGTAAGGTACTGCTGACATATATGGCGGATGAGAACAAATCAAGTCGATAGTATTGCTATCAATAAAATTTAGCTTTCTCGAGTCTCCTCTAACAACCTTAGCAGTAATACTATTAAAAGTGGTTTGGTTTTGAGCTATTCGTTTATTAAACTCGCACATGCCATTTATCATCCTATTTACTGCATGACAAAATTTCTCGTAGATTCCATATTTTGGAATTGGCTGTTTATTTCTCATTAAATTTCCAAAACCCTCATGTGCATTAGAAAGATTCCTAAGTATTGAAGAAAACGCCACAAGAAGGAAATCTCTTGAATTATCATCTTCAGTTGAATCGATTTCAGATTTTATTACGAGTAGTTCACAAA
>JBKPEX010000236.1:0-7554 GCA_046728625.1 Thermoproteota archaeon | reverse complement strand
ATTAAATAATATTTAACTTTATGGCACATTCTTTATGATAATATTTTGCGTTCACACGCTTACTGTTTACAATGACATCATTACTCTCAAGTTTTTCATTGCAAAATCGGCAAAATCCATTTTGCTTGAATGATATGTATCTTTCTACCTTTTTATATTCTACAATGCGTGTTAATTAAATCACTGTTTTTCTATAGTTTAAATAATTTTTAATGGGTATGATTACATCAGCCAGAAAATTAAACAATAAAATTGTCATGATTGTATCACACTACTCTTTTGATTCAAAGAGAAACTATTTAAAATGCATGCGATTCTGCTTTATTGTATCTGGTCGAAAAAGTATGCAAATATACTTGTCAAAACAGCCATAATTGCAGTGAAAACAACAATCAAAACTACATTACGTATCTGGCTCATTATCAGTTATTACTAAAACATCACACAATTGCTTCATTTAAAGCTATTTATTATTATTTGAGGCGGAGGAGGAGGAAGAGGGGAACTTATTCCACGCTATATCGTTGATGCTTAGACGCTTATTTACAACACGAGCTGCTACAAAAAGTAGATCTGATAATCTATTTAAATAGGCAATAATTGTTGGATTTATAACTTGGCTTTTTGATAGCATTACAACTGTAGTTTCAGCTCTTCTGGCAATGCTTCTGCTTATATGAAGACACGAGGATTCAATAGCTCCACCCGGCAATATAAAGAAAGTAATAGGCATGAGTTCTGTTTCAAATCCATCTATTACATGTTCCAAATCGTATACCATTCTTTCTTGAGTACGCGGAGTATTATGTTGATTTTCAATTGAGTATTTCGGATCTGCTAAATCGGAACCAACAACAAATAGATCATTTTGGATCTGAGTAAGAACAGCAATCAAGTCTGAAAATAGATTTCTATCTTTTATAGCAAGTACTGAAATAGCCAAACCGATATTCGAATTTAATTCATCTACCGAACCATAAGCAATAATTCTCAAGTCCCCTTTTTGGACTCGCTTACCACCGATAAGGCTAGTTTCACCCTTATCTCCAGTTTTCGTATAGATCTTCACATCATGTCAACAAGTTAGCTATTTAATAACAATAGCTATTATTATACCGTATATCACTCTCTCTATATTCTTTTTATTTTCGCAATCAACCAAAGATTTTTCTCTTAGGACCTTGTGAATTTTTTATCGTCAGAATATTTGAGACAATAATTAATCATAAATTAAATATCGATCAGATCAATATGAATGGACTTCCGACTTGTGTTCCCGTAAATATTTTTTCTTCTTAAACCGCTCATTGCATTTTTCACATTTAAAGGGTCTTTCAAATTCTAAAAGAAAGCGTTTTCTTCTCTCCTCTGGCGTTTCAACCATAGAATCAGTCATATGATTTGATTTTGAGTCGGATGTCTTCATCATAACCTATTACAATGAGAAAATATTTTTATGTTTATTTAGCTTAAGTAAGATAATTACGTTAAAATTATTCTAATTAATAGACGTAGAATTCTTGTCTATACTTTTTTCAATAATGGCGTTAGTTGGTCTCACACAAGAAAATATATAGGATTTGTTGAATACGTAAATATGTGCCGTCGTAGCTCAGCCTGGGAGAGCACTCGACCTAATAGACTCGGGGTGAAGCTGAAGACCGAGCTGTCGTGAGCTCAAATCTCACCGGCGGCACTTTTAAAATACGATGACAAATAGTAAAGAAGCATTTTATTATATGTAGTATATAAGCTAGTAAGAGGAATAGGTAATAATAATATTGACGATGATTAGCCAAGTATTTCGTAGAGTGTTTTGCAATCATGAGAAATCCTTTTCATTTAGGCGATATGATGATTTTAATTTTAATGAATACAACAAGTGTTGCACTTGCGGAAAGATATTAAGACATTTAAAAGGTTTTGATGAAGATATCAGAGGTTGAATAATTATCTACGCCTAGAATTAATCTTCTTCATATTTTAATTATTAGCTGGTGGATAGGAGCAATTAGCGCAGCCATTGCTTTATTAATTAATAAATATGAAGAATATCTTACAGTTGGGATAACTGGCTGGACTATAGTGATAATCACCACTGTACTTATAATTTATGAGATAAAAAGAATCAAGGAAGTTGATAAAAGAAAACAAATAGCAGAAAAATGAGGTCAAGTATTATTATTCATTGCTATTACTATTATTATCTTTACCTTCTGTTTTTCCACCCTGTTCTTCTATAACCACCAAGGTTACAGTTGAAGTTATTCCTGGTATTTTCCTAATTCTATTTGTAACAGTATGGTTCATTGATTCTGTATTATCTGATTTCACTTTGACAAAAACATCATGAACACCGTATGTTCCTCTTACTTCCTTTACATCTGGCAAGTTTGCAATTTCATTAATTATTTTCTCTTCCGATCCTAAAGTGCAGTTAACTAAAATATATGCAGTAGGCAATATATTCTAGATTAACGTTCTTATCAGTATTTTAGTCTTTTCTCTTCAGCAAAGTTTTTTCAAAGTTATGATCTATCCGTCTAAACTCGTATTGTATAAAGTTTATAGATCTGACCTGTATGTCGATTGGCGTATTTCCAGTTTTCAACATTATATTTAACTTCTTTAAACTGCATTTTGAGCTGTGGATGAAGCATATTATAGACGTCTTCACCTATTGTAATTTTATTCGGTTCAGTTAGTGAAGTTATTTTTGCAGATATACTCATACAATAGCCTAGAATGTCTATGGGAGAGGTCTTATCATGTCCATATTGAACGATAACATTCTCACCTTCGTCTAGACCTATTTTGACGCTGAGTTCTGGGTAATCATACTGGTTTAATATTGGATTGATTCCATTTTTAATCACAGTTATCATGGATTTAGCGCATTGAGTGGCTTTATCGCAAGCAAGCAACTTATTGAAGTCAGACGGAAAAAAGGCGATAACCGCATCGCCCACAAATTTTAATACATATCCACCAAGTGTATGCACTATTGATGACATCTCATACGAAAATGCTCTAATTATGGTAGTAAATTTGTCAACAGGCAACGTCATGCTCATATTAGTTGAGCCAACCAAGTCTGCATACAATACTACAAGGCAAATCTTTGAATTTACGTGATTGAGAAGAAAATCTCGACTAGGTTTCAAAGCTGAATCATACTGATAACGCCTTTTTAAGGCTCTCCATATTCTGTCCTGAGTTTGGGATACAAGGGTTTCAGTATCAACTAACTCCTCGTGTAGATTTATTGTGTCATTATTATTGCTGCGGTGGCGGTGGTCGTCATCATCCATCATCATATCAATAAGTGAGTCTGTATTTCCTTGGCTATCGCCAGTCCTTTTTTCATTTTTCTCTTTAGATATATTTGTTTGATTTATATCCTGTTCTTTATTTTCTCTGCTCTGCAATTATTATACAATTTTATAATAGTTATTAGGATTTAAATATCATTGACAATTTTAGTAAATTAATATAGATATAGATATATTAGATGGGGCGGTAATATCTTTTTAACTCTAAAATTTAAGTTGACAGATCTCCTTTAGTCTACAGACAGCTAGGTGAGTCTGCTATATGTTTCTCTTCCTTGTGTGCATGTGTGTGTATATGTACGTCCCACCTTTTCTTGCTTACAGCAGTCAAAGCATATAATAATGCATAATATGAGTCGTTAAATGCTTGATAACGATTAATAATCTCGTTAAAAGGTATGAAAAGTTGACTGCAGTAGATGACCTTACTCTTGATATTCATGAAAATGAAGTATTTGGTCTTTTAGGACAAAATGGTGCAGGTAAAACTACTACTATTCATATGCTTGCAACCTTACTCAAGCCCACTTCCGGAACTGCTACTGTAAATGGCTATGACATAGTAAAAGAGTCTGCTAAAGTAAGAGCCAGTATCGGTGTTGTATTTCAAGTTCCAAGCAGTGACGATATGCTAACAGGACATGAAAACCTAAAACTTCATTCTATGTTGTATGGCGTGTCAAAACACCTTAGAGAAAAACGAATTCTCGAGGTATTAGAACTAGTGGGACTTACCGAAAGAAAGAATGATCAAGTAAAGAAATATTCTGGCGGTATGAGAAGAAGATTAGAAATCGCAAGAGGTCTTATTCATAAGCCAAGAGTGCTTTTCTTAGACGAACCCACCCTAGGACTTGATCCAAGTAATAGAGAAACAATGTGGAAATATATACAGCGGTTAGTAAAAGAGGAAAAAGTCACTATTATATTGACAACTCATTATATGGAAGAGGCTGACATGCTGTGTGATAGAGTTGGAATCATAGATAAAGGCAAAATAATCATGCTTGATACGCCATCAAAATTAAAAGAGCTGGTCGGAGGACATATCATCAAGCTGAAAATAAATGATGATGATAATAATAATAACAATAACAACAACAACATCATTGAAATCCTAAAGAATTTTACGTTTATTCATAAAATTGAGAATGGAGCTGGAGGCGTCATTATTTTATCAGTAAACGATATCAGTCATGATCTTCCTATAATTTTAAGAAATATTGATGGTGTAGAGTCTGTAGAGTTTACAACTCCTACGTTGACTGATGTATTCCTCCGTTCTACGGGTCAACAAAATATTGAAGAAGAAGCAGAAGGAGGCTTTATGGAAAGGTATGCGCGGTACGATTAAAGACAACAATTACGATAAGGGCGACAGCAGTAGCAGCAGCGCATTGGAATTTCTTCTAGGCCAATTGTATTCCATTTGGCTTCGCGAATTCAAAGTATTCTTAAGGGAAAAGAGTAGGTTAGTGGCCTCAACATTTACACCGTTACTTTGGCTCTTTGTCCTTGGCTCTGGCATAGGTTCTACTACTAGTACTAGTCCTGCTGTACATGCTGATATGGATTATCAAAGATTCATATTTCCAGGCATAGTATGTATGTCTGTCATCTTTTCTTCTGTATTCTATGGTTCTTATATAATCTGGGATAGAAAATTTGATTTTTTAAAGAGTGTAATGGTTGCACCGGTCAGCAGAGCAGCCGTTTTCACTGGCAAAACATTTGGAGGAATGACTAATTCGTTAGTTCAGGCTTCTATACTTTTGGTAGTTGGAGCAGCTATAGGAGTTCAATTTACCGCAGTATCTCTAATTCAAACTGTTATAGTTATTTTACTCTTTTCATTTGCATTAACATCTTTGGGCCTTGCTCTTGGTAGTTATATGCAAAGTTTAGAGGGGTTTCAAATGATTGTGAGTTTTGTAGTTCTTCCTCTCTTCTTTTTAAGTGGTGCACTTTTTCCGCTAAATAATCTTCCACTTTGGCTTTCAATTTTGACAAAGATAGATCCTGCTACATATGCTGTAGATGCAGTAAGGAACGCACTATTTGGTTTGGCAAGCCAGCCATTTATAATAGATATTACTGTTTTGTTGTCCTTTACAATAGGTTTAGGTTCGTTTGGAGTTTTCTCATTTGCGAGAATGAAGGCTGTATAATAATAAAATAATGTGCAAGTAATTAATTGATTAACTATATACTCTACATTTAATAGAGGTTATTCCCATCCATTGTAAGGGGCTATCGTCTAGCTTGGTCTAGGATACCATCTCTATGTATTTACCTGTCAATTTATTATGAGGTATACGCCTGGGGCGCTGGCGGTCGTGGGTTCAAATCCCACTGGCCCCATAGTGATATTAGTTCTCTAATTGAATTCACTTGCAATAAAAAAAAGAAAGTGAAAATATAGATACTTCTCTGACCAGAATCAAATACAGAAATTATGTATTCTTGAATTGTCATATATTCTATGAATTCATCAATGGATCTAGGTTATAATAATCGTTGATAGATTATATATCGTTCTCCCATATAGTCAGAATACATGGAATTAAAGATTCCAGAATCCTTAGAAGTGGAACACGAGGAACTTCATCAGCAACTCTACAAAGGTATTAAGGAGGGTGGGAAGGTGGGCGAGGCAGCAAAAGCTGTTGCAGACATTTTGCATCAGCATTTTGAAAAGGAAGAAGAGTATGCACTACCACCACTAGGATTACTATCTTCTCTAGTAACAGAAGAACAAGAACGCGCGGGAGAAGGGGAAGCTACTAAAATTGCACAGGATACAAAAAAGAATGTTATTATTATGACAGACAAGCTTAAATCAGATCTTTCTCATATGATTCAAGAGCATAACGAAATTGTAGCTGCATTAGATAACCTGATCAAAATAGCAAAGGCAGAAAACAAGACAGAAGTTGTACAATTTGCAGAGAAACTCAAGTTACATGCCAAGACCGAAGAACAGGTTTTATATCCTACTGCAATATTGATTGGCAAATATTTGAAATTGAGATAAGTTTAATCGATGGTAATTGACGATAACTGTGATTATGATAATGTCAGTCGGCTACTATCCACAGAACCCTTTTTAAAAGAACAGCTTTGAACGCAACACAAAATCTCAAGCATGATCATATCACTATAAGAAGAGTCAAAAATATTGCTCAAACATGCTCCAATAAGCTGTATGCCAACAAATATGTACCAACAGAAGACGTAGAGATTATCTCTGTGATAATAGAGGAATTTGTAGATCATTTCCATCATGGAAAAGAAGAAAAAGCATACTTTCCAGATACTAAACAAAAAAATGGATTTTCAGAGGATATACGCAAATTTTTGATCGAACATGAATTAGGAAGAAGAATAGCAATGATGCTACGAAGAGAACTAAAAGAATGGAAGCAAAAACTAAAACAAGAAAATAACAATTTGCCTTCAGGGGAAAATAACTCTAGTAATCATAACCATACTAATAATTCAATGTTACAGGAACCCGTTGCCAGATTCTTAAAATCATATGCAATATTTATTGATGATCATACGGGAAAAGAAGACAAATTCTTTGACATGGTGGAAGCGAAAAATGTAATAACAGATAATGAAGATAAAATTATGTTAGAACATTACGAATTATGCAAGAATCAAGCTGGGGGCGAAGCAAGGATCCAACAAATGATTAAAATGATCGAATATTTGGAAGAAAGACTATGGATGAAAGAATAGCTGATAATTTTTTTTAGGTGAAAATGTAAAGCCTGAAAAAAGCTATTATCTGAAATTAGTGCTAAATGTAGAGGTATATGCTAAAGGTAGATTTTGAGACTTGTTAATGTTTGATTCATAAAATCTGAACCTCCAATTTTTAATTTGAGCATAATAAAGAAAAATGACTGTGCATAAAATTTTCAAATTTGCTGCTTTCATAGCTGTATGCCAATTTGCTGGCATAATCGGATCCATATTTACTATTTCAACACTATCTACTTGGTATCCTACATTGATAAAACCAAACTTTAGTCCTCCATCTTGGCTGTTTGCACCTGTATGGGTTTTACTATATTTTCTAATGGGTATATCTTTATATTTAGTATGGCAAAACAAATCAAAAGATAACAGCAAATCATTAATTCTGTTTGGAATTCAATTAATACTGAATGTTTTTTGGTCTTTCCTATTTTTTGTATTAAGGTCTCCACTATAT
>JBKPEX010000059.1:0-1537 GCA_046728625.1 Thermoproteota archaeon | reverse complement strand
GGATATATTAGTAACATTAACAGAGAGAGTCTTTAAATCCCCAGCTGGCAAGAACAGCCCAATAAATGGATCCACAATATCATTTACTAGTGCAGTAACTAGTCTAGAAGCTGCCTGACCAATTACAAATGCGATCGCCAGCCCTATTATTCCAAATACCTTCAGAAAGTCAAAGAATTCTTGTGCCAGTGTCTTTTTTACTTCAGCAGGTACATCATCTGTACTCAAACATCAGGCGAGTATAATTCCTAACTTATTTGCAAATCTCTTAACTTTTCTCCTAATCCATTCAGTAATATTGTTTAGAATATTATGTAGAATTAATATGACACCAGGAGTTCAGGAATTTAGAAATGACTATGCCTATTACTCGCACAGCTCACCATTATTTTGTAAAGTGCTTATAGACTCCGCTGCAATTATTTTTCCAATAACCAAAAACAAAAGTACGTCTTTAATCTACTGTTATTCCAAGAGAAAAGTATGTTCTAATGTCTCTACTAGCTAATGGTTATTCATCCTCTATATGGACTTTGGCATCATTGCTTTTCTTCTTCTAGATCGTCTATTATCCTTCGTCCATATTTTTTTGAATGATAGAACCTGAATAGTAACATAGTAGTAAAAAAAATCATGGATATTAAATGAATTCTTAAGCCTATATCCTGCACTGCAGAAAATGTGACGATCTGGTTATTGCGAAGAACATCAACCAAGTCCCCTAACAGCCAAATCACTATGAATATTGATATTTGAAATTGAAAGTTTTTGACATTTTTGGATTTTAATGCAAGCCATAGGAATATACCCAAGGCTATGAGAAGAAGAATTAATGTTACTCCATCGGTGGTCAGAAAAAAATTACTGTAACTATTACTATAGTTATTGTTTTCAATCATACTTTAATCTTTTCCCTTTTTGTTCGGATAGTATTAAGATACATCATTCCAAAGAAAATTAAAATTAGAATAGACAAGGGTTCTAATATTCCTTCTGCTACAAAGTTAAAGCCTAGGAATCCAGTAACATGATAAAATCCGTGAATCAGAATAAAAACGGTTAGTACTATAGTTAGTCTTCGAAGAGGGCTATTTTTTAGCCCTAAGATAAGATAGATTGGAATTACAGAAGCAACGAAAATGAAAACCATACTGATTAAATGAAGATCAATTTCATTCAAGTTATTTCAATTCCTTATTTTTATAAGATGTAGGTGTTTATAACTTCATATCTTAGTTAGTTAGAAATGAGTTCCAAACTTGGAATTCAATAATGGTATTTGTCTTAGACTTTATAATTAGACATGCTATAGTATGCTTGTGCAAAGAAAACTTATGCAAAATGGCACGATAGCGATGGTAATTTCAATCATATTGCTGCTAAACGTAGCAATAATCTTGTATGACTACCATCTACAAATGGCTATTGCTGCCAAAGGATATAATAAAAAGAAAATCCATCACGAGAACAGCGCAAATGATAAAAAAAATCCGTCTTCAACAACAAGTACAACTCCGTCTAGCACAGAAAGTTCTTC
>JBKPEX010000012.1:0-1528 GCA_046728625.1 Thermoproteota archaeon | reverse complement strand
TACTGGTAATACGACCCTTGATAAAGTAGGAGATAGAAAATATGGAGATTATGATTTTTGGGCTATAAGGGTTAATGATGGTAGTGGTAGTAGTGGTATTGGTAGTGGTGATGATCATGCTTTTACTTGGAAACGTGTAGGGAAGTATGTTTTGGATGAAAAAACCAAGCAGGAATTTACCAAGTAGAGTGGGTCGTCCATTTTATAAAGCACACCGTTGCAATTTTCCTAATAACTACATATGGAATCAAAATTGGTTATTTGCTTCATTGCATTAAGATATAATCTCTCATATTCAATAAGAATATCCACTAATTCCGATAATCCGTACCTACTTGATATCACCACCAGCACCAGCATTACCACCATCATCCCTTTTACCTTTCTCAAGTATTACTATCCCAGTTACCATTGATGAGCTTGGAACAAGGACAATGTCGCCATTCTCAGTCAATAATCTAGTATATATTAATTCTATATCATATATTACACCTGCATTACCGCTGACTCTAATCCTGTCGCCTATTTTAAAAGGCCTTATCAGTGACAAATATAATCCTGCTATCATATTTCCAAGTATATTCTGTGAGGCAAAACCCACAACCAATGCAGATATAGTGCTAAACGATGCAGCTACTACTGGATTCTGCGCAAGGTAAGATATTATTATAGCGACAATTATAATAGTTCCAGCTATTCTCAATAGACTTCTTATTGACTTTGCTGTCTCCTGTGAATTGTCTGATACTGCCAGTTTGTAGGATATGCTGCTTATTGTTTCTACAGCAAAATAGCCTATTACAGCGATTTGTATCGTCTGTATATATATTAAATTTTGAGAGGTAATTTGAGATTTGAGAAATATTGTGCTGAGAGTTAATGTAACCGCAAGTATTATTGCCAATACAAGGACTCTTTTAATAATAGCCAACCCTTTAGCGCGTTTACGGCTACTACTAGTACTGCTACTAGTCTTGTAGTTGTCAACTTTTCTACCGTTGTCTTCTTCATTATTCATTATTACTAAATTGTCAATTAACTAATTGAAGATAAATCTTAAAGTGTGTACCAGATGACAAACAAAATGATAAACTCTACTCAATAATAAATATATCAAATAATCTTATTTGATTTTTTCTATACTTATATCTCAAATTATACAACTATATGTAATATTATAGAATAACATAGCAACGATAATGAATATTATGGGTTATGATGATACGTTGGATTTATCCATTCTATAAAACTAGCATAGTTTAATGAACGTACATCATCCAAGTAGTTAGGAAGTATTTTAATGAATTTAAATCCATTATCCAATTCAAATGACAAAACAGGATCTCTTAATTCTTCTCTAATTACTTTCTGAGCATATTCTAAGGCAGACATCCTATCTGCATACTCACAATAATTAAATAACCTGCCTCCTCCTATCATCCTCCTTTTATTTAATCTTGCAACTAATTCCTTTCTGGCACGATAAAGCATACTTCCTATACCGTCATGTCTGTATTTTGGATGTGTG
>JBKPEX010000231.1:0-7557 GCA_046728625.1 Thermoproteota archaeon | reverse complement strand
TGTTAGAGCATCAGTTGTACTTGGAAATTATTTTAATAGAATCATTATGATAATACAGCAACTAATCTGTGATCAGTGTAAAAGGGTTATTTTGGAAAAGGAGGGGGAATCTTATCTCCATGATGGGCAATTCCCCATTTCAGAACAGGAGGCAAAGGCCATAGACAAGGAGCACAGAGGACATGAATGCCATATAGAGGTAGTCGAGAAAGAACTATAGTGATGTGTAAATGTTGTGCTAAATTAGACGAAACTATAAATGATATCCAGATTAAATTTTACAAGATGACATACCAGAAATTCCGAGCCTCCGTAGTAGAAAAGATTCAATAAACTTATCTTAGGAGAGAATCCAAGGGATGAGGATGATGAATGATGACATACAATCCGATGTCATGGTTTAGTAGATTTGCTGGAGTAGGCTATAGATATTACGACATTTACATGAACGTTTTCCCTATCTTTGATGACAAGACATATGCCTTCAAATTATGGAAAAAGACTATCAATTGGTGGCCGGATGATGAGATAAAGCTTAGGTTCATAGAGAATGGAGATGAATATTGGTTTATCCTATATGGCGGGTCACTATATGAAAAAGAAAATATGGGCTTTGTAAAAAATATGCTTATCTCTGAGAATTACCACAGATTCAAGGTGGGATATGAAAAGAAAGTTATTTTGCGATTTGGAATTTATAGAGAAAAAGCAAAACGTATCGGACCGGGAGCACAAGATGATAACTTTACTCTCGAGCTCTTGAAAAAATCCAAGTTGGTTTATGACATAAAATTTTTTCAATATAGCGATCTTCCCAATAGCAGTATTGAAAGACAATGCATACAGTCTTACAGGAATTAAATTAGATGTTTAAAAAGTTCAAATGTATTGATGGTTGCTCAGACTGTTGCTACTACCGAGAATACTACCCTTCACCAAAATACGGAAAAATTGGTGTTATCCTATTGCCAGAGGAGAAAAAAAGAATAGAAGCATTAGCCAAGTCCAAGAACGTAAAAATAAACATACTTCCACGATTGGGAGTTGGAAAAAGTACTAGCGGATTAGGGCCAAACCGTATCATTGCCTATCAAATTATGGGTAAGCAATTAGACGGAAATTTGTGTCCTTTTCTATCTCTTGATAGCTCAGAAAAACTCCCTAATCAGGCTTTTAGATGTAATATATACAAGGAGCGTCCACTTGCCTGCCGCGCATACCCTGTGATTGAGGAAAATGGCACGACAACAACCCTAGATAACAAATGTCAATTCTGTACCACAAACCGTTCGACCTTAGCCGGCACTAGTGGGTTAGAGGATGAGATTTTAAGTCTGGTGAAAATTAAATCGAAAATGAAAGTTGCTCAGAGAACCGAAATATGGAGATACGCAACCGCTATTGGAGAACCCCAACACAAACAAAAGCTTTTGCCTGAAAGTTGGGTGCTTGAAAATTTGGGACAAGCATCCAGGTGATGGAAGGATTCACTATAGATCAACCTTCACCTATTGCATCGTCATCGTCTAAAACCATTTAAAAAATTCTAGGTGCACGATTAGAAGGACCTAACGTGATAATTAAGACTTTTTAAAGGTGGCGGATTAGTACTTAGTAATATTTCACTATGGATTTCTGTATACCATTAGATGTCAATTATCCACAATTTACAATTTGAGGGCATTAAAGAGAATAGTATCTAGAAGTTGGATATTTTATTTAACTTGTGTTTTTTGATATAAAACCTTGTTTGCTTTTTTTACAGTCAAAATTCTATTAGCAGGTATGAGATGGAAATTTTCCGAGATGCTTAGAAAGTCTAGAAGAGGAACGCATACAGCAGAATCAAAGTCACGATAATGCACTGTATATTGATCAGGCTTTTCAGCATATAGGGCTTTACTAAAAATTTCTTGAAGAAGACCTTTTTTGCTCATGGTTTATAATTCATTAAGCCTCCTGCCTCAACTATTTTTGCTATCATTTCAGGGAAAGGTTTTATAGAATAGAATTCATTGTTTTTAGTTACATTAATAATTTTATTTTGTTGTAGATCAATTTCAAGTTCATCCCTATCACTTATTCTTTTTAGAGTCGAGTCGTCAATTTCAATTGGAAGAAGATAGCCCCCGTCTACGCTATTTCTATAAAATATTCTTGCAAAAGATGGTGCCAAGATTGCCTTTATTCCAACATACGAAAGAGCGATTGGTGCATGCTCTCTACTCGATCCGCACCCAAAGTTACTACCGCATACTAAAAAATCACCCTGCGAAACTTTCTCTTTAAAATTAGGATCTATTCCTTCCATTGCATGTTTTGCTAATTCCTTATGATCATGTATTTTTAAGTAGGGACCTGGAATGATAACGTCGGTATCGATGTTCGATTTATCATATTTATGGGCTATCCCTCGGATCGATTTCAACTGATTGTATCCCTCGGGTCAGTAATCTTTCCTTTCAGAGCCGATGCTGCGACAACAATAGGTGATGCCAAATATGTTTTTGATTCTACATCACCCATTCTACCGGGAAAATTTCTATTTGTTGTACTTATACATATCTCATTTTTGCCAAGGACACCCATATGAGCGCCGCAACATGCACCACATGTTGGTGGACCTAAAACTGCTCCGGCTTGAAGAAAAATATTTACTAGACCTTCATTTAGCGCCTTAAGGTAGATAGATTGAGCAGCGGGTAGTACTTCTGTCCTTATCTTTACCTTTTTACCCTTAAGAAGCCTTGCAGCCAGCCGAAGGTCTTCAAGTTTTGCTCCGGTACATGATCCAATGTAAGCCTTATCAATCTCAATATCTTGTAATTCCCTTGCGACGCTAACATTGTCTGGCGAAAAGGGCTTTGCAACGGTTGGTTCCATCTTATTTATTTCATAGGTAAACGACTCCGAGAATTCAGGCTCGGGGTCAGCATGTACGGGTAAATAGTGAGCACTTGTTCTTTCTCCCAAGTATGAGTAAGTAGTCTCGTCTGGCTCTATTATTCCATTCTTAGCCCCCGCTTCTGTAGTCATATTTGTAAGCGTCAGACGTTCTTCCATAACAAGCTGTCTTGTTACACTTCCCGAAAATTCCATAGTTTTGTAATTTGCGCCATCCGTTCCTATGTCACCAATAATTTTTAGTATTATGTCCTTTGCCATTATAAAGTCTGGCTTGTCGCCTACCAAATTGAACATAAGCGTCTCAGGCACTCTAAACCAGATCTGACCGTTCATCAGCACATATGCAATGTCTGTATGACCGAGCCCCGCTGCAAAGGCACCCAGTGCTCCTGTAGTGTTTGTATGGGAATCTCCTCCAACGTATACTTCCCCTGGAAGAACCATCGCTTCCTCATGAGACAGTGTATGACATATACCGTATTGACCTAAACCGTATTTGAAATGTTTTTTTACTCCAAATTTTTTTGTCCATTCAGAAAGCAAGTTTAAGTTATTTGCTGATATCCTATCAGGAGATGGAACGAAATGATCCTCTGATATCCAGACCTTATCAGGATCCCAAAGACGTTCTAGTTTTTTGCCTTTTCTCTCCCATTCATCAAATACTTTGATAACACCTGGGCCCGATACGTCATGCATCATTACCTTATCGACCTCAGCAAATATTACATCTCCAGGAGTTACGCTTGATTTTCCTGATGCCCTTGCGAGTATTTTTTCAGTAATGGTATGTCCCAAAATGCATCCTCATATTATGTGTTATATATGCATTAAAGTGAGAGACTGATTAAAACCTTTTTATTAATTTAAAGCACAAAGCAAAAAAGCATGAGAACATAATTGAATTTGTCAATTGGAAATTCTGTCGATATCTTTACCCTTAAAGGTAAGCAAATTTGACATCTTTTCCACTCTTTGTTCATCAGGATTTAAATTCTTGCAAGATGATATTGTAGTTATCTCCAGCAAGTATCTTTCTATAAGCGAAGGTGCTGTTGTGCGCATAAAGGACGTAAAGGTTGGCAAAAAAGCAAGAACACTAGCTGATAAATATGGCTTGATGCCTGAGCTGACGGAGCTAGTCCTAAAGGAATCCGACCATGTTTTTCCAGGAGTCCCGGGCTTTTTACTTGGTGTAAAAGATGGCACGATTGCTCCAAATGCCGGTATAGACAAATCAAATATCCCTTCTGGATTTGTGGTATTATACCCTCGGCAACCATTCAAATCTGCAAGCGTTCTTAGGCAAAGATTTTTTAGCGATTTGGGTTTAAATGTTGGAATTGTCATAGCTGATAGCAGAATAATGCCCATGAGGATTGGCACAGTAGGAGTGGCAATTGCTAATGCAGGTTTTGAACCAGTGGAAGATCTAAGGGGTAAGAAAGATTTGTTTGGTAGAACTCTGAAAGTTACATTCAAAGCCGTAGCGGATAGTTTAGCAACCATGGGAGTGTCAGTCATGGGTGAGGCTAACGAATCTACCCCAGCAGCAGTAGTACGCGGAATGAAAACTATCCCTACTGAGAGGAGTTTGTCTTGGCGCGATTTGGCAATTGACCTAGAAAAGGACATATACAGAAGAGGATTTCTAGAAAGAAATAGCTAAGTTTTCTTTTCCACCATGCTAAACGATATTTCCACAGCCTTTTAATACTGCATCGTGTGCACCATCTTGTAACTAACAGTATGTCTGAATTTCTGACAAGCTATCCAAGACGCATTAGCGTAGTTAAAGGGCTGCATCATTTTATTCGGCACGAGGAAATTGAACTAGATCATTTAAGCTTGATGGTAAAAATAAAGAAAGATGAAATAATCAATGCTTTGGTTTCAGAGGGCTTTAGACGTGTTAAGTTTGAGAATAAGAAACCGACCCAGATAGGCAGTGGATTCGCAAAGATGCTAAGTAAACCATGGGAACTACACGTAAGACTGTTGGATTTGCAGCAACAAGGTTTGATAGCAATTCAGGCGGAAGTAGAGATATCTAGGAAATATATACAACATATTCGGTCAGTACGAGCGCCAGTAATCTATGAGATAGAATCGCTACTAAAAAAACACAGAATTGAGTATCGGATATGGAACGCAAAGGTCAGAGATTATATCAGTAATATTATCGATAACCATCAAATCAGACTTAATGCACCCACCTTACCGGCAATGCCATGGAAACTTATGATAATCTTTGCGGCAAGTATAGCACTGTTGGACGGCTTAAAGTTTTTTAGAATTATTCACTGATTATTGATTATTGATTTATAACGCTAGCTTGAACTCTTCGTGCACAGATTTTCTCGTTTATCATATAGTATTTTCTGATTTATTTTAGATCTTCACAGATGCGGAATGAGCCTTGGCATAATCGATTGTTTGTCACTAGTACAAAAATTTTTATCACATTAATAGCTAATTTAATTTGCTTTTTGTAAATGGGCATTCCTGAAAAGATTAAGGCTATCCAAGACGAAATTCATAAGACGCAAATCAATAAAGCTACTGAATTTCATATCGGACTTTTAAAGGCTAAAATTGCCCGCCTTAAAAGAGAACAGGAGGAAAATACCCATGGTAAAGCAGTATCTACAGGAGGTGGGGCTGCAGGATTTGATGTTAGGAAGGCAGGCGATGCAACCATAGTGCTGGTCGGTCTTCCTAGCGTTGGCAAATCTACGCTGCTTAATCGTTTGACAAATGCGCAATCGAGGGTAGCCAGCTACCAGTTTACAACTCTTACTGTGATTCCAGGAATGATGGATTACAATGGGTCAAAGATTCAAATTCTTGACATGCCCGGTATTATAGAGGGCGCTGCGGCAGGAAAAGGCCTTGGAAAAAGGGTGCTTTCTGTTGCAAGAAGCGCGGATCTGATTTTGATTATTCTTGATGTATTTCAGGTACACCATTTACATGTGATAATGAAGGAGTTGTCTGAAATTGGAATTAAAGTAAATCAAAGGCCTCCAGATGTTCAAGTTAAAAAGACTTCGACCGGAGGCGTATCAGTAAACATTCAGGTTCCTACAAAGATAACTGAAAATTTGGTAAAGGAAGTTTTGCGTGTCTACGGAATACACAATGGACGAGTCATGATTAGAGAGCCTGGTTTGACAGATGATCAATTAATAGATGTTTTGAATGGGAACAGGGTTTATGTTCCGGCGCTTACCGTATTGAACAAAATAGATCTTGTCAAAGAAGACTTTATCAACAAAGTCAAGCCTGAAGGACATAAATTCATTCCGATCTCTGCAGATACAAATGTGAATATAGAAAAATTAAAAGAATCTATTTACGAAAACCTAGACTTCATCAGAATTTATATGCGTCCAAAAGGCGGTGAAACAGATTATAGGGAACCAATGATCATGCGCAGGGGCTGTACCATTGGAGATGTCTGCAACAAGATACATCGCAACATGATAAGAGATTTTAGGTTTGCCCAGATATGGGGCAAAAGTGCAAAATTTGATGGCCAGAAGGTGGGATTGGATCACACTCTTTCTGACCAAGATGTTTTGACTATTGTAAAGAAGATCAACACAATTTAAGATGAAAGGCAGTTTCTCTGGATATAGTAAATATATTCGGTGTTAGTATATATTTTTAGTTATAATTAGCGTACAAAATTAATCTAGAATGAATCGATACTGAATTTTTAGAATACTTTTTATACTGCTTGACAATGACAACTTGACAATGAGACGCGCGATTCTTACCGGATTAGTAGCCAGTGTATTAGTCTTGGGGCTAATTTTTAGTCCAGTATTCTTAGGACAGGCTCACACGGCACAGGCACAAGTTTCCGGCGGTAAAACAAAAAAAGTACTATTCGTTGCAAGTGAAAAGGAAGTACAAGTTGCACCAGATAATCCACTTCACCCTGGCGGAGTCAAGTATAACGCTATGGTTTTCAACGGAAGTATCCCTGGTCCAGTAGTTGCAATCGATCAAGGAGACACATTGCAGATTACCTTGAAAAATGAAGGTAAATTGGTCCATAGTATGGACTTTCATGCAGGATTTGGTACAAAAGAAGCAAATTCTGGTCCAGTAAAATCGGGAGAATCTAAGACTTGGACACTACAAGGCACTTATAGTGGTGTTTTCTTCTATCATTGCAGTGCTGATGCTCTTAATGGAATTTGGGAACACATTGCAAGTGGAATGTACGGTGGTATTGTAGTACATCCTACAAATGAACAGCCAGCTAAAGAATTCTATGTAGTGTTTGGCGAAATTTATAATTCAGCCGATCCTGGTTTGTTCCATCCTGTGAAGGGAACAGGTTCGTTTGATATAGGTAAATTTGTAGAGAACAAAAATGATTTGGAATTAACGAACGGTATGGCCTTCAAATATGTACCTGCAATTGGCAGTGTAGCAAAGATTCCACTTAATAAGGACGCCAAAGTCTTTATGGTTAAACCCAATGAACTAACAAGGTGGTATATTGTCAACGCGGGTCCAAATCATGCATTAGCATTCCACATAATAGGTGGCATCATCTCTGTACGTGATGGCTCCATATTAAACAGACTAGGAACAGTCTATCAAAATGATGAAACTTGGACAATTCCACCGGGA
>JBKPEX010000173.1:0-3277 GCA_046728625.1 Thermoproteota archaeon | reverse complement strand
ATTTTGTGTTCTGTGTCTTCTAGTTCTCTAATTAATGGCGCGGCATTAACAGGTATTGCTTTATTATCAAGTAAACATGCTTCAATTTCTACTCCTACTCTGAAAGTTTCATCATACCTGTTAAAATCCCTTCTGATTCTCCTTTTTAGATCCTCTGCTTCCTTGAATATTTTAGAGTACTGCAACTGGAATCATCAATATAATATGCACATATACACGTATCAACTTGAATTTGAATTTAAAAGTTAGAATGGAATACACCATATGGATATTATTTATATTCTTGCTATTATTATAGATCCATTTCCAAGAAAGAAATGGCCATTCATAAAAAGACTTAACTCAAGATTTCATGAATCAGATTCTTATACTTTAATTATTCGTATATCACATTTTCTCTATCTCTCTGTCATCCCAAGGTTTTAATAGGATATTGTATTAGGACTCATATGCAAGGTGTTCAAAAGGTAAAATGTGCCTCTTGTGGTACAATGTTTATGTCCGAAACAGGAAATGCTATATGTCCTTCTTGTTCTGAAAATCATGGCAATCAAAGTCATGATGAAAGTAACTTAGGTGGCGGCTGCGGTTGCGGTCATAGCCACTAAATTTTTTCATCTAAACGTTACCACACGTTCAAAACTACGCTTCGATAGAGGAAGTGCAGAGGAATTTTTAAGATTAAGTCTAGAAGAATTATAGTATATGTGTGACTTGCTTGGTTGCAAACCTATCAGTCTATTTTGTAAATTTACATATAGGCCAGTGTAAGAGTCAGTACGCTTTTATGCGTTCGGGGAACTTCATGACACGCAACGATCAGTAACCTCAATTGCTACATCCAAACGCGGGACTAAAGAAGTAATGATGAATTATTTATAATGTAACTGTCCATACCATGTGATTTCTGATCGTTAAATGAGGTGTCGATTTACCTGTCTAGATATTCCACTCTTTTTTATAATTTCATAACAATTCCTGTTTTTACGTAATATCTAGAATCAGGAAGTGAAGAAGTTTACCCATATTTTTAGACTTCATGGTTTACGAGCAAACTTATGCTCCCACCCTCCCTCGGTAGGTATACAGGACTTAAAAATAACGATCAAACACCGCTGTTATGAAATTATCTTCAGAAAAATCTGATCTAATTAGACAAATCCAATCATGGCAAAGCTTTGCGGACAGTCGACTGGAGACAGAAAAACAAAAGAAAGAATTCAAAGACATTTTAAATGAATATTCCAAGTACGCCATGGTTATCATTACTTCGCAAACTGACCAATTTCCGAGTAAACCATTGGTTACAGCATTGCTATCTTCGCAAAATAAAAGAATAATGAGATGGATGGTTGATAATACTAAATAAAATTAGACGATCAAATAACAGACACTCTACGGCATGTTTCTTGTTATTTATAGTCAAATAAAAATTCATTTAGACCATATCTGACATATTCCTTGAGGGTTGTCTTGCTGAACCCCCTGAGTAATTATAATATAAATGGAGCGCGAGCCTTTGTTATCTGTTTATTTTTATGGATCTGTGAGACCAATTTAATTCGCGAAGACATCGTTGTTTTATAAGTAGATTGTTCTATAAAATTATTTAAAGATGTTTCATAATCATATTATAATAAAAAATTCTTATCTGAGAAATAGAGTAAAAAGTTTAGTTCACAACAGATACAATCTACTATAGTAATTGCCCTTGTTTACCCGTCTTTTGCTATTGACTCTGGCATTAATTTGGATTAGTATTATTACTATAGGTGCCGCAAATGCACAACAAACAGTCGGTAGTCTTATTGGCATAAAAATTACAACGCCATCGCCAGGTCAGAATATTCCTTTTAGTATACAAAATGGTATTACGGTTAGCAACTTGACAGTATCAGGCACATCAACTGACAATAACAATACGGATTGCCAAGTTTCTGTGATCGTAAATGGCATTAAACCATATCAGCCAGCTACTGCAATCGGTAGTGATGGAAAAGACGACTATTCAAAATGGAATTTTATACTTCCTCCAAAGTATCATGCTGTAATTAAAGAAGGTCCAAGCAATAAAATAACCGCTAAATTGGCATGTTCTCCAAACTTAGTCAAATGGTATAGCTTGAATGTAACAGGAGTAAATGCCTCATCATCATCATCATCATTAACGGATGTTCTAAGTCCTTCCCACTTAGTACGGGCTCCTGATAATCTGACAGCTATTAATACAAATCGAATTAATGATTCGCATGCGCCAGATATCATTAAGATAAACATTACATCTCCTGCTCCACACCAAGAGATACCTACGGGTAGCAAGATTACCATATATGGAACATCAATGGCCAATCTTCAGATGGATTGCAAAGTGTATACAAAGAAGAACAATCTACCATTCCAAAATGCAACTCCAACAGGTTCGAAAGGGGCGAAAGATTATTCCACATGGAAATCGACGTACTCAGATAACAAGGATTTGATTAGTTCAGGAGATACTAACAATCTAACTGCCATGCTATCCTGCTACAACAATCAGAATACTACGTCTAATCATATGACCGCAGTCAATAGTACTAGACAACTCGTAGCATATGCTAATGTCAATATTATTGGTATTAATGAAGCTCCAATTGCTGTTGCTAAGATCGATGACAAAAAAGTGAATGAAGGTGAGAAAGTTATTTTAAATGGTGCTGGCAGCAAGGATCCTAATAGAGACTCACTCACTTATTTGTGGAAACAAACAGGCGGCTTCCCTAATGATTTAGATATTGTAGGTTTCAATAAAGCAAGAGCCAAAATCACAATACCAGATGACCTCAAAAAAGATACAAAATTTGCTTTTGAACTCACCGTGACTGATTCTTATGGTGAAACAAGTACAGACTCAGTATTTGTAGATGCTATAGGCAACACAAAACCCGTAGCAGATGCTGGAAATGACAAAAAAGCAGTAAGAGGGGATGAGGTTACTTTGGATGGTACACACAGCCATGATCGAGATCCTAGAGGTAAAATCATTTCATATGTTTGGAAGGGAATTGCCGTAAATAGTAAACCTATTGATCTACAAAACCCCGACGAACCGGTTACAACGTTCACTGTTCCGTTAGTACAAAAGGACACAACATTTGAGTTTGCATTAACTGTAACAGTCGATGAGGGTGATTAAGATAAGGACAAGGTGATAGTAGAAGTTAAAGGCAACACAAAACCCGTAGCAGATGCTGGAAATGACAAAAAAGCAGTAAGAGGGGATGAGGTTACTTTGGATGGT
>JBKPEX010000362.1:0-3811 GCA_046728625.1 Thermoproteota archaeon | reverse complement strand
AAGTTAAGACATATTTTAACCTAATAGTGACGAAACTTTGTCTACATTTTCCCATGTGAATGATGGTTCCACTCTTCCAAAATGTCCGTATGCCGCGGTTTTTTTGTAGATTGGTTTTTTTAAGTCAAGGGTATTAATAATCCCTGCCGGTCTCATATCAAAGCTGTTTTTGATTCTGTCTTCAATTACATCCTCCTCTATCTTCCCTGACCCGAAAGTGTCTACCATTATTGAAACAGGTTCTGATATGCCTATAGCGTAGGCAATCTGTACTTCACATTTATCTGCTAGTCCTGCAGCGACAACATTTTTGGCCACATATCTTGCCATATAACATCCTGATCTGTCTACTTTAGAAGGGTCTTTGCCGGAAAATGCGCCGCCGCCATGTCTCCCCATACCTCCATAAGTATCTGCTATAATCTTTCTGCCCGTCAAGCCGGTGTCGCCTGGTGGACCACCAATTACAAATCGTCCTGTTGGATTAACTAGAAATTTAGTGTTATGATCAATCCAATTATGGCAGACTGGTTTTATTACCTTGTTGATAACGTCTTCTCGTACTTGACTCAAAGTCACCTCTGGAGAGTGTTGGGTAGAAATCACTATAGTATCGATCCTCTTTGGTTTGCAATCTTCATAGACTATGGATACTTGAGATTTGCCGTCAGGCCAAATCCAGCTCATTTCTTTTCTTTTTCTTACTTGAGATAGTTTCATTGATAACTGATGCGCCATGCTAATCGGCAATGGCATAAGTTCTGGAGTTTCGTTTGTAGCATAACCGAACATAAGCCCCTGATCTCCAGCTCCCTGTTCTTTATTCTGTCCACTATTCACTCCCATAGAAATATCTGCACTCTGTTCATGCAATGATGAAAGTATAGAACACGTGTTACCATCAAATCCGTAATCTGGTTTATCGTAACCTATTTCATTGATAATACTACGAACAACTTTCTGTACATCTATTTTTCCTCTTGATGTCACCTCACCAGCAACAATGACAAGACCAGTAGTTGCCATTGATTCTACCGCGACGCGGGAATCAGCATCTTGTCTTAGAAATTCATCTAATATAGAATCAGAAATCTGATCACAAATTTTGTCTGGATGACCTTCAGTAACGCTTTCAGATGTAAATAGATAACGTCTTACCATTTCACTAATAGTTTATAAAGAATACATGTATAATGACTGTTCCCGTTAGAATTCTTTTTCTAACCTTATAAAGAGGACGTTGTTACCTCTGATAACAACTTTGCCATAATTTGCTAAAACATCTGCTCCATTAAATTCTTCAGCATCAACAAGAATCAAGTTCATATAAGAATCAACATTGTTCATTCTACCACGGTACTCTATCTCGCTCTTTAATCTGACGGCAACTTTTCGGTTTATTGAACGCTGTAGCATAGTCAAAGGACGTTTTGGTTGTTGTTGCGATGATGAGGACGACAATTAACTAATCTGCATTTGAAAGCATAGCGGCTACAATAAAAAGGTTCCTTTATTGTCAAAATACATAATAGATTTATGAGATATACGTTGTAAATTTGAATATTGACATTTTTTATAAGTACTGGCTCAGTATCAATCGACCGTCTTCTCGGAGGAGGAGTTCGTTCGGGTATGCTTACAGATATCTATGGACAAAGCGGGTCTGGCAAATCCCAGTTATGCTTCACACTTTGTGTTAATTGTATTAAATCTTCTGCACAAGAAGATAGGATAATGTTTGTGGATACTGCAGGAACATTTAGACCAGAGAGAATTGTTGAAATTGCTGGTGATTCTATGAGTGCTAATATGCTTAATAAAATTATATATATTAGAGCCCTCTCTACACTAGATCAAGTCAACGCAATTAGACAGATATCGAGTCTTACCCCTAAACTTACAATACTAGATAGCGCAACGTCATTGTTTTCTGGCGAATTCAAAGGTGTAGCAAGACATCTTGCTCTAATGAAATATCTTCATCAAGTATCGCTGAACGCTATTAAATTTGATTGTGCTATTGTAATGACAAATATGGTTCGAAATGTTCCATTTAACAGAATAATAGCAGGATCACAAGATAATCATGCTGCAACATCTGCAATTTCAGGAGATATTGACCGTCTTGCATTTGGAGAGCGTGAGTTTATGGGGACTTCGGTATCGATTTATGCCCACATGAAATTAAAAGTCAAAATCGTTGATAGGAAAAATTCGATCTTCGGTGCATGCTTGATGCAACCTAAAAGAGATGTTCAGATTCCCTTTTACATAACATCAAAAGGTATCTGTGGTTAGAGTTGTTCTCATAGATTGGTCCGCTAATGTGTTTACAGATTCTACTGAAGTTGACCTAGTCCATTAGTTGTATCATCCATGTAAATTTGTTTCACATTATTATCTATCGATGTAGAAAAAACAATCAGTAATGTTATGTAGACATTCTATAAATAGTAAATGTATGTTCGCGTTCCTTGTTATCGATTTTACTTAAAACATCAGTTTATCAATATTTTATGTGAAATGACAGGAAATGGTAGCTTATGGTAATAAGGATGCACAGTATAGAAAATACTCAATACCATTTATCAAGAAATAATTTATTTTCAAAGAGTAAATTATCAATATTTTTTTGTTGACTACTATATAGTATATTCGTATTCACACATACACAAGCTTTGATAAGAGTAGAAAGATCCAAACTAGGAATATTATTTTCTGTATTTACTACATCAGTGGTGATGTCTTTTATGAGTATATTAAATACGGCAAGTGCACAACAACACACATTACCTAGCATGGATATAAGAATTAATTTTCCTTATCCCCTCCAACAAAACCCATTTAGTAACGGGATTACAATTTTTGGAACATCAACGGATAATGCAACTTCTGAATGTCAAGTTTCAGTTGTTCTCAATAATATCAGACCATATCAGAAAGCCATGGCTACAGGTCCTGGAGGAGAAAATGATTATTCTACCTGGTTCTTTATGTACTATTCGAAAACGTCTGATTTTATTAAGAATGGAAATAATGAAATAACTGCTAAATTATCTTGTTATTTTGCACCTCTCTCTCTAACTAAAGATTATTCCATAAACATAACAGGCATCGGTAGCAATTTCGTTAGCGAAAAATACCTAACACCTATAAAAAAAGAGAATTCTACTTCAAATGCAAATGGAGAACATGGCATGAATGCTGGTTTAGATAACACTAAAACAATAAATGAAGACGATAAAGATCTAACTGTCACTAGAGATCTAGTATTGCCAACACCTTCCCTAAACACAAATAATAATTCGTCTGTTGATGCCTCGATGAACGATATTTCTTCTCTAAAAATGGACGAACAAAAGAATAGGGATTCACATAAAAGCGGCTACGAAAATACGCCTTCCTCACATAGCACGTTATCAGCTATCGTAGGCAGAACCACTGATATGGCAAGTAGAGTTTATCTAATGAATAAAACCTCTTTATTATCACTTGATAATAATTCTACTTTTGCTCAGGCTACAACACATACTCTATCTTATAACAACAGTAGGATTAACAATGATTCTAGCAACACTAGTGCTCCTTCCTCTTCCAAGTCTCCTTCTAACAGCACATATAATCTGAAGGTGGATAGTAAAAAAACAGTTCCAATAAAATATCAAATTAGTGGAAATGGTAACAAACTTAATAGCATTACCGCACAGAAGGATAACACTACTCTATTAGCAAGTATTTCTTCACAATCAGACGGAAAACTAATAATTGAACTACCACGGAACGTAATTGACTCCAAAAAGATAGGTAATAA
>JBKPEX010000274.1:0-5116 GCA_046728625.1 Thermoproteota archaeon | reverse complement strand
TAAGTCAAATATCCTTTCTAAAACCAGAAATATCAAGGGTGATAGCGGCAGGTGGTGCTGGTACTTGGTTTACTTTTGGTTATATTATATACATTGTAATTGGAGTTATAGGTGTAGCAGTATCAGCTTTGTTTTATTATTACATAGAGAATGTATTAGTAAAACACTATAGCAGTACAAGGATTGCAAAAGCATTAGCATGGGGCCATCTTATTCTTATGAATGTTGGTACTACAGCAGCAACTGGTATGTTGATGTATGCGGGTTATGTTAGCGGAGCTGCAATGTTGCCGTTAAGTGTGGGTGGGAAAGGATTTAATCAAGGACAAGCGCACCAGATACTGGCACCATTTGTTGAGCCGATTTCTGCAGCAATACTCGTACTTGTACTAGGAGTATTACTAGGCGGAATAGGGTTTCTCTTAAAGTACAGATCAAAATAACATACAATGATGATGATAAATTCCTAAAGAACTGCAATAGCACCGATACTATTTCAAATAAGACATTTGATTTTTCAAAAACTACAATCCAACAGCTAATTCAAAATGGATAAAAAGAGACTAAAGAAACAATTGAAAGAAGTGCCTGTCCTTGGCTCTCATCCTTAGCCCGAATAAGTTAACTGCAGCGATCGCTAGTGGCATGGTGATAGAGAGCAAGTATGGTATTCTTGAAGTTTTATCTCATCTTGCACGTAAAGCATTTAGTATAACACTTACGTCTAGAATCTCTTGAAGCAATGCTCCAATTGCTGGTGGAATAAGACCAACACTTGCAATTATCATAAGAATAAAGCTGGCACCTAATCCAACAAATATACTTTGTTTTGCTACACTTATTGTTCTCTGTCCTATCTCTAACGCATCAGCAACCTTTGTTACATCATCAATTAGCAATACGACGTCTGCAGCCTCAGCTGATATTGCTGTTCCTCTAGCTCCCATTGCGATGCCAACTGTAGCAGCTGCCAAAGCAGGAGCGTCATTAATTCCATCTCCAACCATGACAACATTTTTGTATTGTGATTTCAATTTCTTTATCGCAAGGACTTTCTGTTCAGGCAGAAGATTGGATTCAAAACTAGTAATGCTAGCTTGCTTAGCAACAACCTGTGCATTGTCAAAGCTATCTCCCGTAAGCATAACTGTTTCCTTTACTCCAAGTCTTTGAAGGCGCTTTATCATCACATGGATCCCAGATCTAATTTTATCTCCAAGTATTATAGCTCCTACAGGACTACCATTTATACCGACGAATGCTACCATTTTTCCTTTGGTTAGCTTTTTTATTGTGTCCAATAGCATACCTGTGTTGAACCTTTCTGGTTGCAGTTGATTGGAATAATTATTATTTTCAAAGAGGCTTTGAGAACCAACTGTAACGCGCTCACCATTGATATTGCCCTCTACTCCTGCACCAGCTATTTCATGAAAATTTATTGGAGTGGTAGTGGTTAGTAAGCTGCTACCAAACTTTTCCTTTGCTTTTTGAGTGATTACACGGGCCGCTGGGTGAGAAGACATTTGTTCTATAGTGGCTGCTTTGAGCAATAAATCATCAGAAATTTTGTTATTATCACTTGTGAGCATAATATTATAATTATTAGTCCAATCAGCACTGTTATCGTTATAATTATTGTTGCTATTTTGTACCCGTTCCTCCAAGTCCTTTGCTAAGGGTATAATCTTCTCCACTACCGGACTCCCACCTGTTATTGTACCGGTTTTGTCAAATACAACTGCTTCTGATTTACCTATCTGTTCGATCGCAGCAGCTGCCTTTATTATGATACCAGTCTTTGCACATTTATTAATTCCACTCATAATGGCTACGGGAGTTGCAAATATGAGTGAACATGGAGTAGCAACAACAAGGACAGATAGAATAGTTTGTGGATTTTGTGTTATGACCCATCCCAACATGCTTACTGCCAGAGTTATTGGAGTAAACCATACTGCGTATTTATCTGCAAGTCTCTGAATTGGAGCTTTCTCTTCCCTCGCCTTGCGCACCAGCTGTACTATCTTTGCATACTGACTCTCTTCACTCATTTTAGTAGCTTGTATTTCAAAAGCACTTCCACCAGCATTTACAGTACCACTAAACACCTCATTACCAACATCTTTGTTTTTTGGTAATGGTTCTCCCGTAAGTGCAGATTCATCAATTTGTGCTTGACCAGAAATTATTATGCCATCAACAGGAATAAGATCCCCTGGTCTTACCACGAGTAGGTCACCGATTCTGATGTCTGCCACAGTTATTTCCTCCAGACTTTGATCAGAATAAATCAGATTATGATCTCTATCTTTATTTTCACTATCCAATTGAGTCATTTTTTTCCTATGTGCAATGTGAGGAGACCTAGTCATTAACTCATCAAGAGAAGATGAGGCTCTTCTAAAAGCATAATCTTCTAGTGCTTTACCTCCAGTTTGCATTATTACAATGACTACTCCTGGCAATGATTCATTTGTGATCATAGCTGCGACAATTGCTAACATTGCCACAATATCCGAAGAAAAATTATGCCGCAGCAGCATTCCCTTGGCAGCATCCCATATAACAGGTATGCCTCCAATAATTAATGTTAAAAGCCAAATCCATTGACTAACATCATGTTGATTTATTATGTAACTACATATGGCACCTGAAAGCAACCCCAAAACTGCAAAAACTGGTATAGGATATCTTCTTGTAAAGAGCACAATTTTCGCTGCCAACGAAGATATCTTCAGAGAATATCTTCTGTGTTTCATTAGCCTTGTTGGTTCCATTAATTCATTCATCCTTTGAGTGTTCAGTCGCAGTGTATTCATCACAGCGTTATTATAATTGAATGGTTAAACTCCTGTGCACGCTCTTATGGGTGTATAAATAAGATTGTGCCACGTCTTACATACCATAAATAGAAAAACTGCTGTCTAAAGATTAATAATGAAGGCTAATGACTGTTTGTGAACCAACAACAATATTCAGCTGCTGCCTTTGTAACGTCTGCGGCTGTATCAACAGAAATGAATCCATCAGCAGCATGAAGCGCTAAAGGATCATTAATTCCATCTCCAATATAACCAACAATATTTCTAGCAGAGTGCCGTAATGCCAGATAATACGTTCTTTCTGATTACGCTTAGTTTCTGCAAATATATCCACCTCCTCAGCTTGCTTTATCACTGCCTTATTGCTCATATGATTTAGCTGCGTTCCATAAATAATTCTAGGATTCAATAACCCTTATCTGCCTTGCAACGTACGCAGCGATATTCTTATTATCGCCACTAATTATCTTAAGTGAAATACCAAGGCTGTTAGACTAGATATATACTAGATAGCAACCTTCAGACATTAACCTTATTTTGCAATTCTAGTCTGCCATGTTTTATTGCTTCTCTAATTATTGTAAATTCTACTTGCTCAGCCATCTTTCCTAGCTTAGATATATCTTCCTTGTAGTCCTCAAATGATGTATGTTCTTTGGAGCCCATAAATACCTCTTTAATATTATAGCCCAAGATAGAAGATTCGATTAATAACCAGACATCTATTCCCCACCCATCCGGACTAGGGTTAATATTCAATAGACTTTCCCAAACTTGAGCTCTCGCACAGACTTCGCCACTTAAAGGTTGTTCAAAATCGGATAATTCAGGGAAAAATATATGTAACATGGGTCTAGCTATTAATTTTGTTACTGCTGCATCTCTAGTATGTCTAGTGTAAAAGCCTCTTGACATATCACAATTATCGTCAATTAGCGATTTAACTAACTTATCAACCCATTCTGGCGTAAGGTTTCGTATATCTGCATCTAAAAAGAGAATGATGTCCGTCATAGCTTTTGTTTTGTCAATGGCTTCTTTCAAACCAGCTCTCATTGCAATACCCTTTCCAGGAAAGATTTGAGAGGGTTGTTGGATTACTTTAGCACCTGCTTTTGTAGCTAATTCGGCTGTCTTGTCAGTAGAATAGCCGTCGACCACCAATATCTCGGGGGCAAATTGACTCTGCTGGGCAGTCGAAATTGTTGTTTCAATAGTGCCTTCTTCATTTTTTGCAGGAAATATTACGGTAACTTTACCACCAAAATTTTGTGACATATTTTATACAAGATTAACCAGTCTATGGAGCTGAAATAAGAGGCTTTCCCATATCTGCGTTAGTTATATTATGCGTCTGTACAGTGCAGCATGTTGGGCTGCAACTATATCCCACATTCATTTTTCTAGAAAATGTGGGACTGAAAATACGCTTCATAGTTCTTTATCAAGTGGCTTTTAGAGCGTCTATTTTTCATATATATCTTTATTATATCTTATAGTAAACACAAATTCATGATTAAACGTTCCTTACTTCCTTCTTCTATACCAACAATTACTAGGAATACTACAAGTCTTGCTGTTATCCTCTAAGATTTACAAATGATTATAGACGAGTACCTGAAACGCAATAAGCCATTGGCCAAATCTATTTCCATTTCCGCCTAAAATATGATGGGGAGTCTATTTCAATTACTTGCCTGCCTTTCTCATAATTTAATTCGGTTTCGAACTGGTAGCCTTTGATGGGATCAAAATTCCATTCTCCTCGCAATTTTATAGGTTTTCTAAGAGTTAATTTATCTCTCTTACCGTTGTTATCTCTGGGATATCTTGTCTAAATCCACGTTATTTACAATATTATTACTCATATCTTAATAGATAGGTTCTAGGTCTTATTACTATTATTTCTAACAGACATACAGATCTTCTGAATAAGGCAGATATGTTACCTTATTTGTACTAAATAATAATAATAAGATCTAACATAAGTAAATGGGTGATGACAAGAACAATTGATTCAGAACAACTTACAAAACTCATCAGGGATCCACTTATCATAAGAATAGTAAGCATAATTGATGTAGCAATTTTATCAATACTAGAATTATTAGAATATAATTTGACTCGTAATGACGTCAACTATGCATTATTTAATGGAGTTATAGCTGTTGATAAATCTGCAGTATCATCCTCAGCATATGAACATACACGGCCTATTGAGGACCTAAATATACTTGTAAGTGGAGATTATTATTTTCACAACTTTCTAAGTAGTAAAGTGAAATTAACTG
>JBKPEX010000181.1:0-2395 GCA_046728625.1 Thermoproteota archaeon | reverse complement strand
TCTTTAATATATTTCTCCGATTCTTCAATAGGCATATCAGGTAATATAAAACCATCAATTCCTGACTGCCTTGCTTCTGTCATGAATTTGCTAATTCCTGCTTTAATTAGGATATTTGAGTAACTCATTATAATTATGGGTATTTTTGGGAACTCATTTCTAATTTCTTTAACAATTTTTAAAGCCTTTTCAGGCGTTATTCCATGAGCAAGAGAGATGAAAGAAGCCTCTTGGATAATAGGGCCATCTGCAATCGGATCTGAAAAGGGTATCCCTATTTCAATAATATCTGCACCAGACTTAATCATAGCTGACACAATTTCTTTGGAAGTTTTGATATCAGGATATCCTGCAACAGCATAGCAAATTAGTAAATGTTCTTTATTTAATCTACTTGGCTTAGACGATGCTCTTTTTGCTGACGGTATCTGTGACTTTGGATATAATTCAGAAAACTTTTTAACAAGTCGGTTGTCCTGTAGGCTGTTATTCTTCATATTGTTCATATTGTAAGTCATTGATCTTTCTTTCTTTATCTATATCTGGTATGCAATTGCAAAATATATATTGTTTAGATCATTTTGAAAGCTTGACTACAGCTACAAGGGAATTATAATCTTTTCCTAAGGTTTGGAAATAGTATGAATCTATAAATTTGACGCCTTGTCATTTTCTTTATTTTCCTGATAATGTTTTTTACAGGCCTAGATTATCCTTTGATAATGCCTTGTCTAAGTCTTCTTTTGTCATTAATTTTTTATCTAATACTAATTCTCTTACGCTTTTATTTGTATTCAGAGATTCTTTATAAATCTCTGCGGCCTTCAAATATCCTATATATGGATTTAAAAGGGTTACCAAGACCGGACTTTTATCTATATAGGATTCTATTTTCTCACGGTTTTCTTTGAGTCCATCGATCAAATTTGATGTGAAAATTGGTAGAAAATTATTCAACATGTCTGTTGAATCTAAAATACACTTTAGCATTCCAGGCATCATAACATTAAGTTCAAACTGACCTGCCTGTGCAGCCATTGCTACAGAAACATCATTTCCAACAATGATAAAACAAATCATGTTGAGACATTCAGCAAGAGAAGGATTAACCTTTCCAGGCATAATTGAGGATCCAGCATGAACTGCAGGAATCAATATTTCTGCCAGACCAGATACGGGACCAGAAGCCATCAATCGGATGTCATTAGACATTTTAATCATCTCTAACGCAATATTTCGAATGGCAGATGAACAATTGGCAACATCAAATTTACTCTGCAAAGCATAATACAGATTTTCAGAAGGCCTTAACTTAAGACCAGAAATATCTGATAAATATGATATAGCTCTCTCTTTATACATATTCGGAGAATTTGCTCCGCTACCTACTGCAGTTCCCCCTAAAGCCACATACCTGAGATTTTCCATATTACGGGAAATGTTTTCCTGAGCCTTCTTCAAAGAAAAAGCATATTCGCCAAACTCTGTTCCTAACGTGACAGGAAGGGCGTCCATCAAATGTGTTCTACCTATCTTAATGACATTTTGAAAATCATCTTCCTTTTTTCTCAGAGATCGAATTAACTTATCAAGAACAGTTATTGTTTCTGACAAATTAAGTAGAATAGATACATGCATAGCAGTGGGAAAGGTGTCATTGCTAGACTGTGACATGTTTACGTGATCATTTGGACTAACGATCTCATATTCTCCTTTTTTTCCTCCCAAAATTTCTATTGCTCTATTTGCGATCACTTCATTCGCATTCATATTAAACGCAGTTCCTGCTCCAGAATTTATTGGCTCAACAACAAATTGATCAATTAGCTTACCAGATAAAATTTCATCACAGCTTTTAACTATTGCATCTGCTTTTACTGGATCGAGGGTTTCAAGGTCTTTATTCGCAAGAGCAGCAGATTTTTTTATCATGATATACGCTTTTATGAGATTAATGTGTGGTCTTAGCCCTGTCACTTTGTATTGAGAGTTCGCTCTAGCCGTAAATGGGCCGTAGTACGCATCACTCGGTACTTTAAATTCTCCTAGGGAATCTTTATCAATCCGGAAATAAGACATAATGCTACGACTAAAAGAATGTTAATAAATGAATCGATACTTAGACTTGTAGGGCAAAGACATCAGGAAGATGTTCTTGTGTAATGTCATATAAGGGTAAGGGATAACTAGGACTCGTATCAACAGCGTGTTTTTTTTGGATAATGCCAAGAATCAAGTTCCAATATGACAGTATCTATGTGCCGGAGGCGGGATTTGAGCCCGCGACCTTTCGATTATGAGTCGAACGCTCTAACCAAGCTGAGCTACCCCGGCAAGCTCAGCAGCGTTCTGCAGTAAAATCTTCTTTGAACATAATATATTCTATTCAAAATAT
>JBKPEX010000205.1:0-11162 GCA_046728625.1 Thermoproteota archaeon | reverse complement strand
AGTGAAAATAACGGTTCTTGCATCAGAAGAAGCTAGTAAGGATACCGTCCGCTCCATAGGTAGAATAGCAGACGTTAGATTGAAAAGCAATATGTTTGGTGGGGGAGTAATAGGTGACAGCAAACAAGTAATGATATTGTTGGGGGAAGGTCGTAGTGATAACGGCAATATTGAACCGATTGGAATATGGGCTGAGCATATAGGACTTGCACGATTTGCAAAAGATTATTTTCACTATTTGTGGGATGACGCAGGGAAGAAGATGGCAAGTGGACAGTAACAAAATGGTGTAATCATTCTATCTTGTTTCACTTTCTCTACATATTTCTCATGATCCATATATAGATATACACATTTCTATATTTTGAATAAGATATACCGTTTTTATGTTGCCATACAGAAATTATATCTGGATAAACGATGATGAAACTAGCCCTACTGAGTCAGCATATGACGTAGATCTTGAGTTATGAGTTTGTCCATTTATTGTATTATATCTAATTATTACTACCTAGGCTAATTCTGTTGTTATTATTATTGGCTCCATCTAGTGATCTTTAACAAACATTACGACAGACCATGATGGGATTGATTATCGATATATGGATAAAATTTATAAGAATCTCTCAGAAAAAGAAATATTATTGATGCAGTACCCCGTTATTGGAACGATATCTACATTCATACTTGTTATAGGCATGGTATCAAATATATCTAATACTGCATATGCTCAGAGTCTCTCGGAATTTATTTTGCTTTTATCAAACTTAGGCTTAACAAATTTTGATAGTGAGGGTCAGTGTAAACATACCCTTAAAGAAAAATTGCCTCAGATAATATCAAATGCTGACTTTGATATCAAAAGCAAAGAAGTAAAGCATTTCATTTCCCTTTATTGCGCAAAGTTTGGCGATGATGATAATGATTAAACTAAATTAAAATTAAACAATTGTTGTATACCGATGGTTTAAGTGGGATTCTTTATAGTGACGGCTTTTAAATGAGACTGAAATAAGCCATAATAGCATAAACTGCTGTTCTTATGAATATTATCTATTAAAAGACATCAATCTTTTGATAAGAATTTAGATACTAGAACAGGAAGGATAGTGAAGGTTATCCTCTCATACTTTATGAGAAGGAAATGTTTACGATTGTTAACTATACCTTTTCTGGAGTCAGATCTAATTAATATAAAACCACTCTATCAATTTTCCTTATTTCCTGTTACTGGTGACTTTCTGCGGGTACATCAGAATATCTTAGCAAGTGCACGTATATTCCCACATCATCTTATTATAATTAATATGTAATAAAAATAGCAATAGCGCATCTATATTATTTGAATAAATCGCAGTTATATGTGAGTATATGTCATAAACTTGATAAGTGGCTTTCTGATTTTTAATGTTACATTGGTTCATATAGAGACTACTGCCTCACTTGAAAGCTTCAGGAAGTTTATTATTGTTAGTACATGTAGGTCTTTTATTCCAGAAAATTATTTTCGAGATTATGAAGTATTTCCAGAACGTGAAGAAGGCCCAGGTTCCATATACATAGAAGCAGCAGATAAAGTAACGCTAAAGAAAATCCGTGAAATGACATTTGTCAATGCAAAAGAAATTCTTGGAATAATTTATTCGTCAAAGAGCGGAAATACTCAGTTGAAATGGAGGCAGATAAGGAGAAAATCTGGTAAGGTTCAGGGAAATGCCTCAGCAAATGCATTAGTAAATTTAGTAGAATCAGGAGTATTAACCCAAGAATGGGTGGATAACTACTTAAAGTCATCACAATCTGGGGAGGATAAGTCTCGCCCTTCTATGACTAACGAAAAACAGTATGGCAAATGATCATCAAAGAAGCTAAAACATCTTCTTCAGATAAAGCTTATTTTGTGAGTCCAGAAGATGCGGATGATCTTTTTACGCTGAGAAGAGTTATACAGACGGGAGACTATATAATTGCTGATACTACCAGGCTAATTAAGCGCATAAAGGAGTATTCTAGGCCAGATAAAGGAGAACGCATTAAAGTACGTCTTTCAATAAAAGTTAACTCGCTAAACATAGACAATGCAATAGATAGATTGCGTATAGGTGGTGTTATAACCAATACTGACAACGACCTTGTAACCAAGGGTACCCATCATTCTTTGACTGTACAAGTAGGAGATAAACTAACAATTGATAAAGAGAGAAGGTGGAGCAATACCGAATTAGATATTTTAAAGAGATCGGGGAATCGTATCAGTTTTATCTTAATTGCAGTTGATTTACAAGAAGCAGCTGTAGCCAGGGTATCAGGAACACATCTTAAGACCATCCCAAATATTTACTCTGGTCAAAGTGGCAAACGCTATCAGCAGGCAGCAAAAAAAAATAATCCAAATATAACGATATTCTTTGAGGAGATTGCTAAGGTTATCGTAAGCATTTTAGGAGGAGAAAATGAGAATAACAGTGAAAAAATAATTATATTCGGGCCAGGGGAAACTAAGCGAAGATTTCATAATTATTTGCTAACCGAAAGGAAAGAATTTGAAAAAAGGAATTTCTCTATAGTTGATGGTGTTGATGCAGCGGGGGAAGATGGTGTTTTTGTATTTCTTCGGTCCCCGATAATCAAGGAAGCAATGAGCTCAAGTAAACTTGCCGCTGTATCTTCCATATTAGAAGAGATAATGCAACTTGTTTACAAAGGAGAGAGAAAGTATGCCATGGGATTTCAGGAAGCGTCCCGGGCAATATTGGCAAAGTCTGTAGAGTATTTAGTATTTTCAGACGCTATATTTGATACTGCCCATGAAGATGACATTATAAAGCTTTTAAACTTAGTTGAAAGTTCTGGGGCCAAAACGTTTGCAGTAGACTCATCTACAGATATAGGCTTGAGGGTTTCATCATTGGGCGGCATAGTAGCATTACTTCGCTATTCTATCCCTGCCTAATAATGCCTCAATTATACGCTTATTTCTTTGGCTTTGATATTAGTAGACTGCATCATCCATTTTAAGTAAGGTTCTGAGACATCATCCATCCTTATCTCTACTATTTCGGGAACCTCATAAGGATGTATTTTCTTTATAGTAGACTTTAATTTGTCAACGGATATCTTTGTTGTTTTGAAGAGGGCTATAATCTCCTCATGATCTTCAAAAACATTCTTCCAAGAATAAAGAGACCTGACCTTGGCTAGATTTATACATGCACATAGTTTTTTATTGATTATTAATTCCCTTGCTACTCTTACTGCCACTTCCTCGTTAGGAAATGTCGATATAATTAGAATGCCGCTTTGAGGTTTTCGTTTTTGCATAGTCCTAACTTAACGGATGTCCTATATATATAAAGGAAAAAGTTTTGGGCAGTTTGATTGTTTGAAGGGTATAAAATAATTTAGCTAATAGGGGTAATAAGTAGTTCTTACTCATTGTTATCAATATAGAGGTAAGCCCTGAAATACCTTACATAATTTCCTGCTTCATTGTTTATGTTGATCTATCGACGACTTAGAAGCCGAGGTAAACCTAGACGGCGAGGTAAAGGATCCTACGGGAGCATCTGGAAAACTATCGCTAGTTCTTTGCTCTGCTACTGCATTAGCTTCATCCAAGATCCTTTCTACATCTTCCCCATTAGCATCAAACCCTAAGGAGGTGTTACATGTACTACTGCCGGCATTTGTAATAATATCTCCGAACATACTATTGATCTCTCCTAATTCCAAATTTACTTCAGGCATCATTCCTGACAATCCATTTTTTATCCTTGTCAGTGCCCCCGTTGCTGGACCAACTGCACTCATGACCTCTCCAATATCTAGTGTCGATTCTAACCTTAGCTGTATTTGTTCCAGAGCGATTTTCAGCTGGGAAATAGTTTTGGTAGTTTTTTTGACTTGTGCGAGCTCATTTGATAGCATTTTACCCTGTTGGATATCATGTTTTTGCATGGTTGCTACCACTTGATTAAACAAGGACTTCTCCTTTAATCTGAGTTTATCTAACATAAATTCCAATTTTTGGTTTTGTGTCTGAATCTTGTTCTTTGCCAACTCAACTTGTGGCTTTAACGGATGCGTATTTTTTACACTTTCTTTTATTTTCTCAGTAAAGTGTCCCTTCTTGTCTTTTATCCACTTATTGCTACTAGAGTTAGTCATTGCAAAACAGCTTATAAAATATCGTTAAATCGCAGTGTTATAATTGAATAACTAAGTAGTAATATTTTATAAACATGATATTGCATATGATACTTCCCCGGAAACTCATTATGGCAACCAAATTTGTGACTATCGGTAAAAAAGTTTCTCACGGCTGCATATTAACAGAAATGCAAGGCAACGACTATACGGAATCATAGCTATGTTAATCTGCTATATACAATGTACCTCTCTGATGCAAATCCTGTGATACGTAACCGTAACAGAATATAGTAGTAGGAATAAATGCATCATAAAGTGTGTATCGAAGAATAAACTGACATCTCTAATATTATCGAGGAAAAGAAAAAGGATTTAACGGATACTAAGACGCGGTCCATCATTAAAGTTTAAGGCAGACCAGTCGATTCAGCATACTATAGCTTTAGATTGGAATACAATAAATTATCTAAGATCAAAAAATATTATTATGAACTACGCTATATCATGATAGATTGTCGCTCCACTAATTAATATGTCTCTGATTTGTTGTGGCAACGTGAAAATTTACATTCTCCTTATTCACGTTCAAGTCGGTAACTATATATCCAAATATCTCACTATATATTTTGTAAATGCATTTGATTAAGTTCGAGAGTTCTTTTGTTAAAATTGCGGGTTTAATTGGCGGTGAAGAGTATCTCAAGGTCGCCCATGCCCTTTTAAATTCAGAGGACGCGACAGATGAAGAAATCGCCACCTCCACTGGCCTGCGAATTAACATAATAAGAAAAGTTCTTTACGATATGTTTGGTAAAGCTCTTATCACGGGTATAAGAGTAAAGGATGAAAAAAAGGGATGGTTTGTATACAGATGGCGCGCAAAACAGGATCAGGTTGATAATTTTATTGATAATCAAAAAAAGAAGATATTAGACCGATTACAAAAACGTCTAGAATATGAAGAGTCTTCTGAATTCTATCATTGTGGAAATAAAGAGTGCCCGCGCTTCAAGTTTGACTCTGCTGTAGAAGTATTTTTTAAATGTACTAATTGCAAAGGAGCACTTAATATGGTTGACAATAGTTCAGTAAAAGATGCCCTACGGAATAAAATCGACCATATAATGCTAGAGATATCTTCCAGAAGATGACAATTGTTTTAATCTCCCCCATCTAATGGATTCTACTGAAATATAGGACTGTTGCTCCTATCTTTTCGTTTTCTAAACCATTCCTTATCTACAACACCATGAGATCTTTCTTTTAGGATACAATAACGCCTATTTCTACGACAACTAATTTGTCATTGATAATCATGCAAACGTCTATCTCTTTGTGTTTGTATTTTTCTATTGATCTCTTTTTTATGAATGTTAAGAATGTGATCGTCTGCACAGTTGATGTGGACTACACCTATCTGACAGAATTCACAAGAACTAACAAAGTCAACCTCTTTAAATTTTTGCTTGCACAAGCTACACATCTCTGATCCTATATCGAAGTCAGAGAGGGGTTTCAACCATCCTTCGCGCCATAGAACTACTACCATATTACCAAGCCAAGTACCGTAGACTCTCTTATCTCTATAATGCTTTTTTAATGATAGGGCTCCCAGTAATAATGTGACTCAGTCAAGCAGTCAATCTATGAAGCGTGATAATTAGTTGCTCTATCCCTGCGATTGGAGTTGGCTTGACTGTTGTGAGCATGCCTAGGGGCATATTTGTTCGAATTGTTATAATTGTTATAATTGTTATTGTTATTATTATTGTTATTATCCTGATCCCTATTGTGATATCTATTCGGATATCTGGAACTGTAGCTTCGTCTAAATCTACTCTCGCTATCTCTAGTTCCGCCTCCACGATACGCTCTATTGCGATTATAATTGTTGTAACTGCGTCCGTATTGATGTCTATTGTAAGACCTGTTCTGAATCGCTGGAACACTGATACCCATCTCCTCGTTAAGCTTACGTATGGGTTGTTCTGTATGCCTCAGAATCCTTCCAAAGTCTTCAACCCTATCTTGTGAAACCAATGATATGGCTGCACCAGTCCCTCCGGCCCTTGCGGTCCTTCCTATTCTATGAAAGTAAATCAGGGGATCTTCAGGAATATCGTAATTTATGACATGTCCTACTGCTGGAACATCGATTCCTCTTGCAGCAATATCAGTAGCTACAAGTACATCGTCTGTTCCTTTTTTGAATCTATACATGGCATAGTCACGCTGTTTTTGAGAGAGATCGCCATGAATTGTAGTCGCTTTAAATCCTTCTTGTCTCAATTCCCCAGCAAGTCTCTGTGTTCTTTGCTTAGTTGCAGCAAAAACAATTGTCTGTTTTTTGTCTCGACTTTTAATAAAGTTGCAGAGATGTTTGAATTTTTCCCTTTCCTGCACTATTAAATAAGATTGATCGATTGTATCAAGACTTATTTCAGCTTCATTAAGTCTAATCTCGTGAGGATCGTGCATATATTCCTGTGCTAACCTCAAAATTTCTATGGGCATAGTAGCAGAAAATAAGCATGTTTGTCTTTCCTCATTTACATAAAACAGAATGAATTTCAGATCATCAATAAAACCCATATCGAGCATTCGATCAGCCTCATCAAGAACAACAAATTTTACATCATCAAGTTGTATTGAACCTCGCTTGACATGATCGATTAATCTTCCTGGAGTTGCAACTACAATTTGTACTCCTCTTCTTAACTGATCGTGCTGAATATTGATGCCCTGTCCACCGTATATAGAGACAGTCCTAATTCCCGTATATTTTGCGAACCTGTTAATTTCGGTTGTTACCTGATTCGCTAGCTCTCTTGTAGGCACGAGTACTAACGCCTGGATTGGCCCCTTCCGCATTATCCTAGTTAATATCGGCAACGAAAAAGCCGCAGTTTTACCGGTTCCTGTATGCGCCTGACCTATCACATCTACACCTTTCAAAATAATCGGTATTGATGCTTCTTGAATAGGAAAAGGTGTTTCAAATCCGTTTTCTTTTAGTGCTTTCATTATTTCAGCACTCATTCCTAAATCTTGAAATGTTCTTGTCAATTATCTTCTCACTTTGGAAATATGACAAAAGCTACGGGAGATATGATAAGCATTAGTTCACTTGACAAATCCACCGTGAATCCTTTGTTACTTACCTTATAAATTACACAGATATAAGGTATGCGAAAAAATTTGCCTAGAGACATCCGTGCGGATTTTGATCGATATATAGATTGAGATCTTAGTAATACTTTTTTACAATTGATTGTATTTTCATCACCCGTATTAGTTAGTATTATCCAAAACACTAATACTGCTGTCTGATCCATGTCATTGTGCATATATTTTGATGAGTGAGGATAGCAATCTACGCGAGAAAAAGCTACGTGGATCTGGCGGATATGTTATTGCAAGACTAAGTGAAGAGGAGCAAAGGAGGGGGAATCTAGGAGGGCCGGAGCTTTTTCTGGCCGGCGTAGGAAGGTTAGACGAAGGTAGACTTTCAAAATATTATTGTAATAAATGTGAAAAAGAATACGAAGGTTCACCTTCCATCAAATTTGAAAATCCAAACGAAGAGCTCGGAGAAGGCGTTACACTTATCGAAAAGGGCGAGTATAAGTGCGAAACCTGCGATAACACAATAGCTCAATATCGTAAGTTCGATGCACCTAAATCAGATTCATCCGATGCTGGTCATTCCTCGTCTTCCATTAAGACAAACTCTTCTAACCCTTCTGTGACTGTACAACAGTCAGCAAAAGATAACAAAATCGAAGAAAAATCTCTCCATTCAATTATTGACCCGTCAACCGATAGAAAGGAATCAACATCTGTCAGCGACGAAGAGCATAAGGAAGAGGGTTTTATTCCAATCCAGACCCTAGTGGGTATGCCTGCCTATGATAGCGATGCCTTATTAGTTGGCAATGTCCAAGAAGTTGGATTACATAAATCAGAGCGAGGAACCGTGCGAATAAGTTTAAGGATTACAAAACCCCATGATGCTGCCAGCGGTAACAATAGTGGTAGTCTGAGTAGCAATTATATTGACCCTAGCTTTACACGTTCGACAGAAGTTTTGTGGGATAGTATCTCGAAGATTGGAGATATCATCCTTCTTTCCCGTGAAACTAAAGATTTGGAGAAAATGAGCCATACATCCGATTTCTCATTGACTAATTCGTCTGGCAGATGTCCTTCATGTAATTATCGAAATGAAGATGATGCTATTTTTTGCGAAAGTTGTGGAACAAAGTTAGTTTAATTCACATTACCATTTTTCAAACCTATCCTAATATCCACTACGCGAGATCCCTTTCCCTCCTCTAGTACCAAAAGAGGGTTCATATCCAATTCTTCAATCTCTGGAAAATCAGTGATCAGCTGGGATAGTCGCTGCAGGCTTTCTACTATTGATTGTATATCTGAAGGTTTTTCTCCTCTTGATCCCTTCAATAATTTGATTGCCTTTATTGAATCTACCATTCCAAGTGCTTCCTCTTTGCCTACAGGGGCTAGCCTGAAAACAACATCCTTAAGAACCTCTACATATATGCCCCCAAGACCAAACATCAGAAGAGGGCCAAACAATGGATCAGTTTTTGCTCCAAGAATTATTTCCTTTGCGGATTTTATCATTTCTTGCACTAGTACGCCTTTAATATCTGCGTTTATTCTGTATCTTTTTGAGTTTTCCATTATGGTTTTAAAGCCATTCCTAACCTCATCTTCATTTTTCAGTCCAACTCTCACTCCTCCGGCATCTGACTTATGAATTATATCTCTTGATGCAATCTTCATCACAACCGGATAACCAATTTCTTTAGCAGCTTGAACACATTGCTCCTCGGTTGTTCCAAGAATACTTTTTGGAATGGCTAGCCCATATGCTGTAATAACTTCGTAACCTTCTTCTTCTAACAAGTTTGTTCTATTCTGTTTTCTGACATTATCGAAAATATTTCTTACTTTTTCCTTATCTACTGCGAATTGCTTTGGCATACCGTTTTGACTTGATAACCAATCTCTAAAACGATACATCGCATCAAGTGTTTTGATCGCAGGTTCTGCAAATTGAAAATGTGGCACGCCACCCTCAGACAAAATTTCTTTATTTTCGAACCCTTCTGCTAGGCCCATAAGTGCCGCAAGCATGGTTTTCGACGTATTCCTTGATATCTTGACAATTGTTCTTGCTAACTCGTTGTAATCAAGGGTGGCTGATGGTGTACACATACTAACTACGGCGCCTACATTTTGGTTATCCAATATCTCGTTAAGCACCATTTCAAAACGGTGGAAGTCGGCATCACCGACTATATCCACAGGATTTCTAGCTGAACCGTGATGTGGTATTACTTTCGCGATGGCTTCTTGTGCGGAAGAAATATCAGCCATTTTCAACCCATATTTTGAGCATGAATCAGTTGAAATAATAGCAGGCCCGCCAGCGTTAGATACTATTACGACTCCGCTGTCACGTTCAGGGATAGGCTGCTTTGAAAAAGCGGTAGAAAGTTCGAATAGATCCTGCATTGTATCTACTCTGATTACGCCCGATTGTAGAAATAGCGCGTCATAGATTTCGTCGGCTCCCATTAATGCACCGGTATGGGACATTGCAGCCTTGGCTCCTTCAGGAGTCCTTCCGGCTTTTAATATAATAATTGGTTTTTCGTTTTGCCTTGTGATCTTTTTTGCGATTTGCATAAACCTGCGTCCATCATGAATATCTTCAAGATACATTACTATAACCTTGGTTTCTGGGTCCTCAGCCAGAAATTCAAGTATATCATTCTCATCCACATCTGATTTATTACCCATGCTGATTACTTTTGAAAAACCTATGCCCTGGGCTACGGCGTCTTCAACAGTGGCCGCGCAGATTGCACCGCTTTGGGAGATTAATGCTATACCACCGTATTTCGGTGTGATCTTTAGAAAAGTTGCGTTCATCATATTATTTTGTGATAGACTCATAATGCCTAAGCAATTTGGGCCTATGATTTTTATTCCATATTTTTTACCTATTTCGGCAACTTGTTTTTCTAATTCGGCACCCTCTTTATCTACTTCCTTAAATCCAGCCGAAACAATGATCGCACCCTTGATCTTTTTTTTGCCCACTTCTTCCATCACTACAGGTACGCTCTTATTCGGTGTTGCAATAACAGCTAAGTCAATATCTTCCGTGATATCAAGAACGCTTTTGTAAGCCTTAAGTCCGGAAACTGACATAGAAGATGGATTGATAGGATAAATCCTGCCTTTGTAACCGTTTATTATATTTGAAAAGATTGCCTTTCCAACACCAGGTTTTTCAGAAGCCCCAATAATAGCGATCGAACGTGGTGATAGAAAGGCGTCCTTTGAACTACTAGTGTCTTGAGATAACATATATAGAATTTAAAAAGACCGCATAGTTATAAATGCATATTTGTTTAACAATAATGTTGAAACAAGTAAACCCTCAACTAGCAGTATATGAAAAATCGTTTATTGGGTCCTGCATTATAAATATAGTACCCTGACAGGAAACAGAAACGTTTAATTTCAATCTATAAGGGAGAAACCTACTAGTGGTAACCGAGATTATCAATTCAGATATAGATTCTGGGATGAAGAATTTAATTTCCGATCTTCAAGTTCTGATAAGACAACGTAGTGTATCTGCAAAGAAACAATATCTCATTCAATGTGCTGAGCTTGTTTCACAAGTAATGCATAAAGCTGGCATTAATGCTGAACTATTGTTTTTGGATAGTGGTTCAGACGATAACAAAAAGGACACTCCACCAATAGTATATGGTGAGGTTAAATCTAAATCGAATCCAAACGGAAAGACAATTCTATTTTATAACCATTACGATGTTCAACCAGAAGATCCTGTAGACTTATGGGATGCGGATCCGTTTAGCGGTAAAGTAGAAGGTAATTACATCTTTGGACGAGGAGCAGCTGACGATAAAGGAGAATTAATTACTCGTATCAAGGCAGTACAATCA
>JBKPEX010000242.1:0-10979 GCA_046728625.1 Thermoproteota archaeon | reverse complement strand
ACATATTGCTCAATTAGAGATTTCATTAATTTTCCCTTGGGATAAAAGCGAAGATTTCCCGAATCCGAGGCAGGCTCGTAGTCTGCAATGCCCATTTTTTTCATTAACCTGACGTGAGCAGGCTCTCCATTGATCGTTCTTTCTTTAGCCATTTCGTAAGTTACAAGAGCATGTAAATTTTCGCCATCATTTTCGTATTTATAGTCGTTTACTGGGATCAATTCCCCCTTCGGTTCTAGAATATACCAAAAGGACTTTAGCTCCTCTTCTGCATTCAAAGCCATTGAATTATCTTTGTCTTGTGAATCGGAAAGGGCATCTGCAGATGAAGAATGCTTATTTGGGTTGACTAGTGCCTTGGCACTCTCGGCAAGCGGATGGCCCTTAACTTTGATATTAAAACCCTTGGTCCATCCAAAGGGAGCTCTATGTACGTCAAAAGGCAGACTGCCTACTTCTTCCTGTATAGAGTCTATAATTTGCGTGGCTGCTCCGGGAGATGCAAGGTTTGAACTGAGATGAGAGTAAGGGTAAAGCAATATTCTATTTGTTTTGACAGTCCGGCAGAAATTCTGAATTTCCTCGACGGCTAGCCCAACAACTCTTCTGTCATCTTCCTGTTCTACAGCTACCAGTATAACTGCTAGCTCTTCTAATCTAACTTTGGATCTTGAAATAACTTCGTCGGCTCCTTTCTTAAGTTCCTTAGCTATTGGTTCATATTCTATAAAATCTGAATGAAGTTGAAGTATTCGCATTTATACACTACAAAAAACGTGTCGGAAGATGGATTAAAGGCTTTTGAATAAGCCCTTAGACCTACATGTGAACTTGCGGGAGTGGAACTAGGTGATAAAGGCCTCAATTACTCATCTGGCAGGCTCTTGAATACGAGATCCAATATGGCTGATCATTCTTATTTTCAAAGATAACACCGTTAAAACAATGTTGTTGCTTCATGAATATAGCAACTATGGAGTGAAAAGGTGGATTACTGTATGATGGATAAATAAATTGAGCTGTTGATAAGTCCTTCTTTTCCTTAACCCCATCTTGCTCTCTCATTGTCACGATCTTCTTTGGTTGATTTCTTCCATTCTTTGTAATGCATTCTACACAAGTACACTCTCTTATTGGTAGACGACTCTGCAACCAGATCTGGTGCCATCCTCACCTTACTTTCGCTCATAGAACGATCGGCCTCTTCGTTACATCCTTGTATACTACATCGAACTCCCTTTTCTATTCGGCCCATAAAATGAATCTATTCACGAAATATAAAAACATGATTGGGACAGATGGTCACTCCGTTACGATTGCGTATCCATAAAGTAACGCATCATTTTTGCCAGTAATCCCCTCCCTAAGCCTTTGGTCTGGTGTTAAACAAATCAATCAATTACCTTAGGAATGTCACGAGGATTACGAGGGTGCTGATTATCTCTGCTGTAAGTAAGACATTCTTTATACGCTTAGCTGATTTATTGCCAATATTCGTTTCCTGTTTTAGCTCTCTTATCACCTTTTGTTCTCGTATTGTGACTAGTGCATATAGTTTTATGAGCGCGTTTAGAAAGTTTATGCCTATATACACCGGTACTAGGTACAAGTCTCTAGGCTTCCGTCTTAGATGAGGAATTATTCTTATTCCTCTGCCTATTAGCCACCACGATACAATTGTTACAGATACCAACCATTGGTTAAGATAAATAGATATGCCAAGAAAAATTGGACCAAGGAACAAAGTAAAAATTGAGATGAACCTGTCAACCATATAGAACGCCAGAAATGGATGTTTCCAAGCCCATCCTTGCCACAAGCTAATCAGGTCTGAATTATGGCTATTTCTTGACCAGCGTAATCTTTGTCCCCAGAAGGTCTTAAAGTCTAACGGAGCAGAAGAATATATAACTGCATTACTCTGATAATAGGTCTTCCAACCTTGTTGCTGAGCTATTCTTGTAAGGCACTTGTCCTCCCCTGATTCTTTCTTTCTTCCCAGAATTACCTCATTTAAAAATAGATCAAGTTTCGGGAGTAACACTTCCCTCCTATAAAAAGAAGTCCTCCCTGTAAGACAAGTCATAGCCATCCCCATCGCCGTTTGTGAGGGAAGATCTTGATAGTTCCTCAAATCCCAGAAAATATCAGTCATCTTTTGCCAGAGAGACCTGAGTTCGATCGGATGGTTCTTTGTTGTAACGCCTCCTATTTTAGGATCTACAAAAGGTGCAAGGACTTTATCCTTTATATCTTCGCCCCAAATCGTGTCGCTATCCACTAGAGCAAGAATATTGCCATTAGATTTCAGGATACCATCAACTAGCGCACGTCTTTTTCCGGGCTTATGGGTTACGATTAATTTAGTCCAGGACTTGTTTAACGAAAATTCCTCGAAGACTTTGATGCATCTTGTATCACTTTGATCAATTACTGCCACGAGTTCGTCAGGTCTATTCGCTTCCCAGGAATATAATGCTCTTCTGAAAACGTCTGGATTCTCATTATACACTGGAGTGATAATTGTTATAGTATCATGATAGGGAGGAAAGCTTACAAAGATTGGACTATAAACAGATGAGCAAACTTTCTTTACTATCCAGACCGCCCATCTCCACAAGCCTATTGCAGCCAGTGGAAGATAATTCCAATAGGTATCGATGAACTTTAAAATGGGACCTATAACCTCTGTAGTGAATGAAGCAGTTACGCGCCTTATGAGATGTATTATGCTGTAGGAATCATAAGATGGAGGAGAAAATAGCGAAAAGCCTAAAACCACGAGCAGAGTTACTCCTACTATCAGAGGGATAAGTAACAGCATTCCCAAGTTTAGACGCACACGTCCTTCAAAAGGATTGGAAGAAAAAGTTCTTTATATATCATCTGATAAAAGATTTATTGAAATAATCAGAAACTAAATAGACTAAAAAAAAGTAGTAGGACATAAATATCATTTTGTTTTAACTCGATATGTCTAAAAATATTGAGAAAGACTAGTTGGGAGTTTAATTAGATGGTCAAAATCGGAATAATAGGTTCGGGAGTTGTAGGAACTGCAACTGGAAAAGGCTTTCATAAGCTAGGCCACGGGGTATCGTTTTATGATATTTCTAAACAGAGGCTTTTGACTCTGCGTGAGGAGGGCTACGAGGTAGTTTATAGTGTTAAAGACGTTCTGGCAAATTCAGATATCACATTTATCTGCGTAAACACTCCTACTGACGGTGATAACGGTCAGCAAGATCTATCGCAACTCAACTCAGCGTTGTTTAGTATTGTAAACGCAATAAATGATGGTGCTGTTACAAGGAAAAAGAAGGATAAAAATAATCGCCCTCATCTTCTTGTTTTTAGAAGCACTATGCTACCAGGTACTATGAGAAATGTAGTTATTGACTATCTAGATCGAAAGGTTTTGGGAGCAAGTAGAGGAAAAGATTATGACGTGTGCTATAATCCAGAATTTCTCAGGCAAGACACAGCGCTTGAAGACTTTTTTAAGCCAGATAGGGTAGTGCTTGGAGAGGAAACCAAGGGAAACTCTTCTGCTTTAAAATCGATTTATAAACAGTTGACAGAAAATATTATTACTACTACATTCGACGCCGCAGAGATGATAAAATACGCATCAAACTGCTTCCTATCCCTTAAAATATCATTTTTCAATGAAATTGGCATGATATGCAAACAGATGGGAATTGATGACTCGATCGTGAGCTCAGGGGTGGCTGCAGACAGGAGAATCGGGAAGTACGGGACTAGAGCCGGAAAGCCCTTTGATGGGGCATGCCTACCCAAAGATACTATCGCTCTAGCATCATTCGCGAAAAGACTTCAGATCAGTCCAGACCTCTTACAAGTCGTTCTAGATATCAATAAAAAAGTCGCAGAAATGGCAGAGCTCCAACAACAAGTATACGAGAGGCTGCAGTAATATCTGCATGTAAATCACTATGAGCAGAAGTTCGACTTTTTTCTTCTCCTTCTCCTTCTTTGGATTTCTAAAAAATAAAGACAAAAAATAAGGCTGTTCTGATAATGGCTGGTACATGTTATGCAAGTGCTGCCTGTTGCATTCTAATCTGAACCCTTGAATTCATCCTAGTGATACAATTACCGACAATTTGCATTTTTGCATGGGGATAGCGATATTTGCCTTGACTAAATTATAGTCACCTGTCTCCTCTTCTTCTTCTTCTCTTTCTTATAATGATAAATAACAAAGATAAACCACCAACTAAGAAAACTAGAATTGCGATTATCGCAATGGAGGGAGCATCGCTAGCAACAAGCTCAAATGGCCTTATCTTTTTTTCACCATCATAAACAAAAGATACATGACCTGAAGAATTTGACGTATAGACATTCCAAAGGGAGTCGTTCAGATTTACCATCACTGGAGTATTGGGTATTAGGCCTCCAATCGTGTATTTGGTCTTAGTTGATGGTAGAAGAGAGACCTCTGTCCATTTCTTCTCTCTTTGGTTAGTACTAAAATCCTTGCTAAACGATGAAATTTCTGTATGATGTGAAGAGGGTATGACGACCATATCCAACGTTGTTAATGTTATATTTTTGTTAACAGGTTTTAAGAGAACGGTGACGTTGGTAGGATAAACTATGTTTGGTATTTTTTTGTCATTGGCAGTCATCCTGTTATCAGTCTGTTGAATAATGTAGTTACTTGAATTATCAAAAAAACGCAACTTTGTGTCATGAAACACGGTGTCCTTAATGATGTTAGTACTATTTACTTTCGAGTAGTAGTTATAACCATTGTTGTTCGATAGATCGTTTTTTGTAAAAATATTGCCAGAAGAATTGAAGAACTGAATCCCGTTGCTTAATCCAGATCTTATTTTGTTTCCAACAAATATATTGCCAATTGTATCATTGTCTTGTAAGTAAATTTGGTTTCCATGGGACCTTAAAATGGTATTCGCTTGAAATTTATTCTTAGTAGAATTCGCAGATAGATAGATCCCGTAGGACTTGCTACCATTTATCAAATTGTCCTTAAGACTGTTGTTGTACGAACCATGTGTGACTACTATCCCAAACGAATTATTCGCTAAAACATTATTATTTATAACATTACCATGCGAAGCCCAGACCCCTATACCGGAGTAGTTGTTTCCATATGCCTGATTATTGGTTACTGTAGAATCGCGTACATACAGATCTAAGTCAATACCATGACCCTTGTTATTGTAAACAGTATTATTTTCAATCATTATATGGTTACATAACTGTGAACATATTATACCGTGGTCTCCGTTATTGTAAACTACATTTGAGTAAACCTTGAGATTCGACGTCCCTGTATGAGGGTCCAAGCCGTATTCAAAGTTATTAAATACTCTATTGTCTTGAATTGTTATATCTGAAATTCCAGCTGAGTAAAAGCCTCGATAATTATACGATATAATATTGTTCTTTATTATGCTACCATTGCCAGAATAATACGCTAACCCATTTGTGTATCCACGCTCGCCCCCAGCCTGATTAAAGGTCACGTATCCCAGATAACTCAGGTTAGAGTTTGTAACGTTCATCTGGCCACCGCTTCCGGACACTACAAGGTATGCACGGGGTTCTGTTCCCGACTTTAATTTGGCGAAATTATTGCTGCTGGAATCCCAAGACGATATTTTGGAATGATCAATTACTATGTTACTATTTCCCCTTGCTATAATGGAATAAGCTACTCCTGCTGTAGAGTTTATTTTTAACCAATCTGCATCTGTAGAATTAATAAACAAAGTAGCTTTATTACCTATGCTGATATTGGCGTTAAGAAACCAGTTTTTGTTAGAGGTTTGATTTAAAATTGCTGGGTTATGAATGATGGAGTAGATCTTTGAAAGATTAACGGCTCCGCCGCAAACGTTTATTCTTCTACTGCTGTTATCATACTCAACACAAGTATTCTTCTTGTCTGATGATGTAACAGTTTTATCGATTCCATTCTGAGAAAGATAAATATTATTGTTATTTTTAGTCTGAGTACTGCTAGAATCATTAAGAGAATGGGTAGAAAGTGCTGACGCAAATGGCAGTACAATTGTCTGTGCCGTAGTAAAAAGAGCAAGCAACGATAAGGTGAGAAACCATGTTGTCAAACATAAGAGTAAACAATTAGCGCAATGCCTGTACAAATATGAGCAAACTGTATTTACTAAAAATAAGATATTTAAGTTAATATTATATCTTATAGCGTTTTAAACGAGTAAAAACACCATGGTATACTATTATAAAAAGATTAGATAAGGTTTATATTTTCACTAGATAATAAAAAAGCGGATGAAATATAAAGCTACGAATATATACCCATCATCAAATACAAAAAAAATTTCACTGTCATTCTTGTTATCTTCTATCATTATACTGGGTATCTTTTCAGTAAATCAGCCCTTCAGTAAAGCATATTCTGTTGGCGAAAATAAAACCAATATTCCGTATGTAGGAGTAAACATGCGCGGATACTATACAAGCGTCACTCAAATAAAAACTTCGACTTCTAATCTGCCAGTTAATTATTATGATGACAGTTTTAGGTTAATTTCCCAAGCAGGCATGAATCACGTCCGCTATGTTTTCTTTTGGGAGTCGTATGTTAAGAATCCGTCTGCATTTATTCAAGAGCTGACAGATGTGGCACGTGCTGGGGATAAATGGGGAATACACATTCTATACGACAATCATCAATTTCACACCTCTTCATGGTTAAATCCTCAGAGGGGAACGGGGTTTCCCAGTTTTCTTTTTTCTGATAATTCAACATATTCTTATGGTAGTGGAGGAGGCCCTAAATACGAAACTGCAAAAATATGGTGGAACGCTTGGTGGAATAGAGCGATAAAGGATTCAAAGGGAACAGATGGTTGGACTCTTTTGGCCGACTTTCTAAAAAATATTGTGAATACAGTGGACAAAAATAAGAGCACACTTGGATACGAAATAGTTAACGAACCACAGGTACACAGTGATGACCAATGGCAGAAGGTCGGCACCTTTAATACGTTTATGGTAAATGCATTAAAACAAGTAACCCAGAAAACCATTGCATATAGTCAACAAATCCCCTCCAGCCCTAATGATCCCACCATTGATCTTACTTCTGAGAACATGGCAAAAATGGCTCCAAATGATAAGAACAATGTAGTGTTCAAGGTCAGTAGCGGATATGGTGTACCTACTCCAGGTAGTTTTTTTGAAAAACGACTAAACATTTACGCAAAAGCAGCACAACTAGCAGGGGTTCCATTATACGTTGGTGAGTGGAACAAAGTAACCCGTCAAAAAACCACCAATGAGGAAAATCAAACATCATTTGAGATCAATCCAGGTATCAGCGATATAACACAGGCAGAGGCTAATATGATCGTTCAAAAATTTAAAGAGATGAACGTTTGGGGTATGACCTACTGGCTTTGGAACTTCCGTACAAATGATATACCCAACTTCAATTTAATCACATTGGGTCCAGGGGGTCATATACAACCTACCAAATATTTTAGTGTGGTACAAAATGCGTACCACGATGTATTCGGGACTCCTACGGGCAATACCACACAGTCAGTTGCGACTGTTCAGTGAACGAACCAGTCTGCCAGAAGGTTAAGTTATAAAACGATCGTATCGGGCTCCTTCTTTTAGGATTGGGGCTATCAAGTATAACTCGCGGTAGCAGAAATATTAGTATAAGCGCTCTTGCATTGGACTTAGTTCCTATTCTGACTTTACCTCCTTATTTGTAAATTGAGCAGCCAAGGTACACATAGGAAGGGACAGGCAACCGGAAACATAAAGATGGACCTACAAACGTATAGCGGAGCAGCAATGTCGACCATCGTAGTTGATCTCAGTCCAGGGATCTATTTTATTCTCCAACATGAATAGACGCTAGATGTTGAGAATGATGATTTACAGCTAGAAATCCAAAAGAGACCTATAGATATCATTGTTAGTCTTTAACATTGCTGTTCCATTTTGTATATGTTAAGTTACTGCACCCATGATATCATATTAGAGCTAATTGTTTCTGTTATGAACAGTACAGATTCAACACAACCATCCATCTTCTGTGTGCAGGCTGTAAAGAGAGCATTGTTTGACGCCGATTAGGGTCGGGTCTCTTTTATTATCCCCAGAATTTCTCTCTAAATGTCCATTTTTTATTCAGCAGGAAGTTACTAATCGAAGCAAGAGCTACAGCAACAATCAACGATACAGGATATGATAATCCCGACTCTACCAACAGATATAGCGTGATCAACTGAATTACTATTCCACCAGAACTAAATGCTGCAAAGAGCGCATATTGCCGGAGGGTATTTCTAAAGCGAAATGTCCTATCTTCAAATGTCCAAATCTTGTTCAAAAAGAAATTAGATAAATTTGAGACTACTATACCTATAAGTGTGGATTGCATATAACCAAGGTTAGGCGAGCCGCTTTGCAGCAAAATTATAGAAATCAAATAATTTAGTAGTAACCCACTTGCTCCGACGGTATAGAATCTACCGGCTTTGGACAAAAACATGACTGATTTGCGTCGCTGTTGAGTCTTTTCTGGTTGAATCTTTTTTTCTGTATGCTGTCCGTATCTATAAAGATGCCATACAGCTCGAGTATAATCTATAATGACGTTTAAATCTAATTTACTTTTACCAGACTTCCTATCCACGAATGTATACGGGATTTCCTTAACTCTAGTTCCCCTGGTCTTAACCAGTATTTCCAAAAGTATCTTATAACCGGAGCTGTTTATCCTAATGTTTTGCATCAATAAACGAGGGAGGGCAAAAAAGCCTGACATAGGGTCCTTGACATTGTGAACTTTGAGTCCGTGTCTAGCAATTCTCACGGCGCCACTGCTAATTAATCGCCGCTTAAATGGCCATCCCTTTATCGATCCACCCTTTACATATCGAGAAGCCACTACTATGCAGCCAGGATCTCGATTCAATTCTTTCACAATGTCAGGTACAGTTTCAGGAGGATGAGAGAAATCTGCATCCATGACAATGAGATACTGACCTTTTGAGTTGGCTATTCCGTCAAGAATAGCAGACACCAAACCGCCTTTCTCCTGTCGATGTATTACGCGAGTAAGAGTGGTACTGTCTTTTATGAACGTTTCAACAATCTTACCTGTGCCGTCGGGAGAGTTGTCGTCGACGACTAATATCTCGGCTGGGATATTTCGCGGAAGACAATCTTCCAAGGAACGTATTAATCTCAGAATGTTTTGAGACTCGTTATACGTAGGGATGATAATTGAATAATCTACTTTTCGTTCCTCGGCAGCCAGTGTTTCGCTCTTTGTTTTAGACAGCAACGGTATGAGGTTGTACTTGTCTGATCCACTTATTAACATTTGCAGCATTTTCTAAGGTAAAAATTTCACATCGTCAGCTACTAAGCTTGTCTTCAACTGATTCAGTGATCGAGATAAGTACTCCGACGCATAGTGAAGAGAATCAGAAAATCGATATTATATTATACAAAATCGTCTAGCCTTCTTTACTCTTATAATATAGCCACCAAACTCAATGATACAATGATCTTTAACGAAGTTCCTTAACTATAGATACTTGTACAATGTAATTGTTAAGATTGATATGATGAATGGATATTTATATTTAATACGCACTAGAAGGAGGCGCAGTACAAATAACGGGTTCTCATAAATACTAATTTCCCAAGGCCTTTTTGATCAAACCGGGATATGATAAATCGAAATTCATTTTGCATATTATTGTTCGGCTCAGTTAGTTTAATTCTGTGGTCGACTGCCTTCAACATATACGATAGCAGAACTTGTTTTTTTGAGGAGGGCTCGTAACCAAAAGATGAATCCGCTTTTAGGTAGTATAGTAAAGAGAAAAACTATTTTGGCTTTGTCTTTGTTGTGCTTGTTAGTAATTTCAGTTGCAACAGTTGGGCTACCCCAAAAAATATTTGCTAATACTACGATTAACGACAATAATTGCGAAAAGATACCCATTAACAAGGTTATAACAAACGTATTACATCAATATAACAAAGCCAAAAGCGGAATAAATAGCAAACTCCACACCATCTCGTCTGGTGACGGCATCAAGCCATATATTCAGGCAGACCTTGGATCAGAAAAAAATCTCTGTGATATTAAAGTTGCATGGCTCAATGGAGATAAACATGTATACAAATTCACAATTTCAGTTTCTGTAGACGGAATCAATTTTCTAGAGATTTTGAAAGGTAAAAGCAGCGGCAAGACTCTAAGCCCAGAAAGATACGATTTTCCTAAAATTGATGCTCGATATCTAAAGATTACAACTGATGAAAAGCCTGAGAAAAATAGTGCAGGAATATCTGAATTATTTGTTGACGGACAAGGTTGTGGAAAACTTGACATTAACACTGTCTCTTCACCAAGTAGCATTCCTTCTCATGCGCCTCAAAATTTGATCGATAATAATCCGAATACCAGATGGTCAAATTTTGGAACAGGATCTTCGGTTCAATTTGACTTGGGAAGTTCAGCATCGATTTGCAGTGTAGATATCTCATGGTACAGAGGCAACATTAGACAGAATAGTTTTGAGATATTTGCCTCTAATGATGGATTGAATTTCGCAAAGGTTTTTATCGGTAAAAGCAGTGGCAAGACTCTAAGCCCAGAGAGATACGATTTTCCTAAAATTGACGCTAGATACCTAAAGATTACCGTTAACGGAAATACAGAAAATAAATGGGCTAGCATAGCTGAAGTGTCGATTGATGGTATGCAGAATGTCAGCTCGCAACCGCCTCAAACTACACCGCCAACTAAAGTGTCCAAAAACAGTCCGCCTACAGCATCAAATACAGATATTAAGACTGACGTTAACAAAGCAGTCAAGGTTATCCTATCTGCCAAAGATCCTGATGCTAAAGATAAGTTGAAGTTCTCAGTTGTAGATGCTCCTAAACATGGTACGACAAGC
>JBKPEX010000106.1:0-7030 GCA_046728625.1 Thermoproteota archaeon | reverse complement strand
CCCTTAATCTGTTTAAAAGAGATATATCTAAACGACTGAGACATCTGGATGCTCTGTGCTGCTTATGAGCAGCTACGAGAATATCTTTTCGCACATTTGATCAAAATAGCTATAATAGTATCGCCAGCTACCATCAAATTCTGTGGTCTATACGCCTGTCTGTTTACGTTATCGATGAATGAGGCAGACCCAATAACCAATATATGAAGCCCGGTACTCTTCAATGGTATGAGTGGCCGCGGATGGCTTTCATGGGTTCGTTCTAATGATAAACTTATTATTGACGGATTGCAGAATCAGGCGGCCAATTTGCTACAAGCGACTGAAATGCTGGTTGAACTCGTAACGAATTATAATGATGTAGATAAAAAAAGATCCAAAATAAAAGACCTGGAACATGAGGGAGATGTTATAGCTCATAAACTTTTTAATATGATGGATCAAACATTTGTCACTCCCTTTGACCGTGAGGATATATCTAAGATTGCAAGCTCAATAGATGAAATATTAGACTATACAGATGGAACGGCAGACAGGCTGGTACTATTCAAAATTCAGAAACCAACAACATACATGGTTGAACTGGCCTATAAATTGCGCTCTGCATCTCAGGAAGTTTATTATTTGATGACAAGGTTACGCAGACTAAAAAACACACAAGAATTGATAGAACATTGTAATAATATAAGTAAGTATGAACACGAAGCTGACTCCGTTTACATGTCTGCAATTGCAGAGCTATTTCAGGCTGAGGCTAATCCTATAGAGATAATAAAATTAAAAGAAGTTTATGAAACTCTTGAAGGTGCACAAGATCGTTGCGCTGATGTTGCCGATGTAATAGAAGACATAACTCTAAAATACGGTTAGAGGATTTTTGATGATTGCCTCACTACCAGTAGTTTATGCCGCAATAGCGGCTGCCTTGTTTTTTGATTTCATTAATGGTTTTCACGACTCAGCAAATTCAATAGCAACTATTGTTGGCACAAAGACACTCAAGCCAGTTCAGGCTGTGGCTATGGCCGCCATGGCAAATTTTGTAGGTCCATTTATTTTCGGAACCGCCGTGGCGTCAACTGTTGGAAAGGGTATTATTGTAACTGAATTCTCAACCGTATATGTTATTTTGGCTGCCCTTATCGGGGCTATTATATGGGATCTGATCACATGGTATTTTGGACTTCCTTCTTCAAGTAGTCATGCATTAATAGGTGGTTTAGTTGGTTCTGCGTTGGCAGCAGGTGGTTTTAATGCTATCGTAATAAGCGGAGTAGAAAAAACATTAGTCTTTATGATCTTCTCGCCGATACTTGGATTCGGAGTAGCTTTTGTCTTTGCTATAGCAATCATGTATTTTCTACGCACAACCGCCCCTTTAAGTGTCAACAAAATATTTGGAAAATTACAAATCGCTTCCTCCGCTTTCTTCTCTCTTACCCATGGAGCCAATGACGGCCAGAAAACTATGGGAGTCATTACTGCATTGTTGGTGGCCGGAGGGATACTGGATTCGACCTCTTTTACGATTCCTGTGTCCGTTATATTAAGCGCCGCATCAGCTATTGCTTTGGGTACTTTTTTGGGAGGCTGGAGAATCGTTAAAACAATGGCTTTTAAGTTAACTAATTTGAGGCCTTACCAAGGGTTCTGTGCTGAGACTGGAGGAGGGGCTATCTTAGCAGTTATGGCATTATCTGGTATTCCCGTAAGCACTACTCATGCTATATCTGGGGCCATCATGGGAGTCGGTGCTACTAAACGCTTCTCCGCAGTACGCTGGGGGCTTGGAAAGCGGATAATTTATGCTTGGATAATTACTATACCTGCAAGCGCAGCAATTTCTGCTATAATACTTCTAATGATAAAAATAATTCTTAATGCAAAATAAATATTTAGCTCGATGCGAAATCTGTGATACTTCCCCAGGAGTATCATTATCTTCGACTATTATCGCATGGAAGTTTGTTTGTCGGCTCGGATACATTGGCTTAGTTTTGATCCTTTATTACTGGCTATGTGAGGATAATAGAAAATATTATTAGCTTGTTGAATGGTCATTTCATTTCATCAAAAGCGTCTTCTGACCATGCCTCGATAATTCCTATTTCCATAAGAATGAAAATAGTACCGATATTGAGCATAATTAATTCTCTTTAACGATCACAAGGTCATTCTCCAATATGAGACACTCGTCAAACACGAACGCTGCGGACTATAAAGGAATAAAGGTGGCGTAGCAATAGCGACAAGTGACAATGCAGAACGTCTGCGATGTTTTGATAACTGAGGCTGCAGGTGTTGTAATTCCCAAGCTGGGGGTAATTCAGGCAAATATCCTAATTGAAGATGGCAAAATTAAAGATATTGCAAAATCCGTGGATAATATTCAAGCCACGAAGATAATTAATGCAAACGGAAAGTACATACTTCCTGGGGTTATCGATCCTCATGTACACTATGGAGTTTTTACTCCGATAGAGCACGCAGCAAAGTCAGAATCAAGGTCCGCAGCGATTGGAGGAGTAACTACTATGATGCGGATGGTTAGACTGTCGGATAGTTATCACAATATAATCGACCATTTAAAGGCAAGCAAGGATACACATTATATCGACTATTCTATTCATGCTTCAATACTAAGAACAAGCCACTTGTCGGAATTAGAGTTCTTGAAGGAAAAGGTCGGAATCAGCTCATTTAAAATTTATATGAATCTGGGGGCAAATCTTAATCACATTTTAGTAGATCTCGAACCTGGTACATATGATATCAAAGATTGTGAATTCAACATGACAGAGGCATTTGTCTCCTCCATAATTCAGGATGCATCAAAAGTAGCTAATTCCACTTTATTAATTCACGCGGAAGACCCGGTACTATGTTCTAAATACACTCATGAAGCGAAAAGACGTAAAAGAGATAACCATGATAATAAGTTAGCAAACCAACTGTTAACAGAGACCAAACCCGGTATAAAGACGCTGCAAGAATGGTCCGACTCAAGGCCGCCTATTTCGGAGGCACGAAGCATTGCAAATGCGGCAGAAAACGCTAGAAAGTATCACGCTAACATGTATTTCGTTCACATAGGGTCGACTTTAGCACTCGATGCGATTTTACTAGAAAAGGCGAAGGGTCATTGCAATCTCTATATCGAAACTTGTCCACACTACTTAACTCATACAACAGATTTTAATGATATTAGAGGGAAGGTCGTCCCGCCCTTAAGATCTAAAAGTGATGTTCAGAGCATCTGGTCAGCCTTGGAAAATGGCATAATTGATACCGTGGGAACAGATCATGTAGCAAATAGATTAACTATGAAGCTTGGAGATGGGGATATATGGTCTGCGCTTGCAGGATTTCCGGGATTAGCCACCATGTTACCAGTGCTACTAAGTTATGGCGTGAATGAAGGAAGAATAAGCATTGAGAGACTATCTGAAATCACAAGTTACAATACTGCAAGAATATTTAATCTCTATCCAAGGAAAGGCACTATCGATAAAGGATCCGATGCGGATCTTTCAATAATAGATCTCAATTTGGAGCAGAAAGTGACTCCTGATTTGCTCCAGTCATATTCTGATTATACCATTTACGATGGGCAGAAGATGCGTGGCTGGCCGGTATTAACCATGGTAAGGGGAAAAGTCATCATGGAAAATGGAGTGGTAAATGATGATGCGTTGGGACATGGGGAATTTGTTGCTAGGCCAATATGGCACTCCAGAGATTATATGCCGTAATTGGTTAGAGTATATCCATTATTAATATACACTTTGCAATTTTAACGACCTGGTTCCTCAATAAAGGACCGTACGCCGTTTAATCTGATCTCCAAGTATTTTTTATCAGCAAATATTCTATCATTTGCTATGGGCAGCGACATCTGGCTCCTTGTTAATAAGCTCAATTTCCTGTTATAAACTTCTCAAAGATTTTTCTCTGGTTTGATAATCTCGTAGGAACCGTCATCGTTAGCCCTGTAATACAAATCTGCACGTCTTGTAAAAAGACCGACTTCTAGCACTCCAGGAATATTTTTTAGCTTGAATTCTAGTTTTTGCACGTCGTCTATATCACCAAACTGGGTATCGACTATGATGTTTCCACTTTCGGTTATCAGAGGATATCCCTTGTCTGACATCCTTAACATTGGTATGGCCTCAAAATCATGTCTTAATTTATTAGATGCTGTGATTCGAGCGTATTGATGAATTTCAATCGGAACGGATCTATTAAAACTTCGCACAAACTTGTTTGCGGCTGCTATTATTATTACTTTTTTGGCAGTAGTAATTAATATTTTTTCCTTAAGCAAAGCACCACCACCGCCTTTAATCATATAAAATTTGGAATCTATTTGATCAGCCCCATCGAATACTATATCTATTCTTGGAATATAGCTTTCATCAACCACATTTAACCCGCTGTTTTCAGCGACCACTTTTATCTGAAGCGACGAAACCACAAATTTTAGGGTTTTCGTTTTTGATAAGTCGGCAAACTTCTTTACAAGCGCTGCAACAGAAGACCCACTTCCTAGTCCTATTACTTGATTTTCCCTTACAAATCGTTGTATCGCATCGGTGGAAAGGTTTTCAATTGCATGGCTTGTTTGAGAGTTATTGCAAGAACTGACCATATATCTGCTATAAGAAGAAGAAGCTCCATTCTTTAAATGAGTTCATTCGTTGGACAGCAGATAGCTTATACGAGTTCTCTATCAAGTAGGGAATAGCCATCACACGGACGAATCGTCAAAATTGGCCAAAGCGTCATGTTTTCTTTTATCCACATCTGATCTGTTTATTTTACTTTCTGGCCCAACAACAGTGTCTGTTTTATCAGCGTAGTTAGATATATCTGGCATATCAGTATTAACTTGTTCTAACCGCGCCAAAGATTCCCTAATTTGGTTCTGAATGTGAGCAACAGCCTTTTCCTCTTGTACTTTATTCTGTCGTGTTGGGTCTTCTTTATCTTCTGCAGGTTCGCTGATTTTTTGTCGTTCAGTTATAAGTGTTGGCGAATTAATAGAACCTAATGCAGATGAATGGTGATGTTCAATAATTTTTTTTTTAGCAGAGTTTCTTTCTTTTGTCTTCATCCAACCCGAGGTCGTCCCAGATGAGGCAGTGATTTCCTTCGATAATTGCACCAACCTGTCATCTATAGTGGCCACCCTTTCTTGAATCAGAGATATTAATCCATCACGCAATTGACTAATTTCAGCAAATTCTACTATTGGACGCATCTCCGCAATTTTCTTATTGTATGATTCTAAGTCATGGGTGTATTTTAAAAGTAATCTATCACCTTCCAACTTGTCTATGTCCCCGTTTTCTATAGCCTGATGGACCTGATTAATGATTTGTGTGACTAAATTTTTCTCGAAGTTTAGACCTTCTAATTCCGTCTTGCGACTATCATGTGATTCCAGAAAATTCCCTTTTGTTCTTTTTGATCCAGTGATATTCTTAAACTTATGCAATAGTCTTGGAAGAAATATCGCGGAAAGTCCTCCTGCTAGGGCAAAGGTCACCATTGTTATAACAACGAAAAGAACATCCTCTTGCACGACCTCTTAACCAATAATGTCTATAACTCAGATACCAATAAGGATTTCCTGCTAATATTTTTTTTTCATTTCCTTATCTAACAATTTGTTGAATTATTAGTAAAGAGCAAATTCAGGTAAGGCGAACTACAACTATATTACCCTACGTTTTATCCAACTATAATTTCTCATTCGTGGATCTGGATAGCCGCACTTAGCGCATTCCTTACCGCGTTTATGAAAGGAGTTATGACCGCATCGTCTGCACCTTATGTGAGTTTTTTTCCTAGTAAACTTTCCCATCGAAGTAGTGCCTTTAGTCATTTCTGATCACCTTTACTTTTTTTGTGTATGAGGCTCTATGCAGGCGGAGGGGATATAATGACCACATTGTCGCCTCTTACAACAATAGTACCTAAATCATTAGTTCTATTCTCGTCCAATAATTCTACTGAATCATCTAATAATAAGTTCATATGTTGATCGAATCCATGGAGATTACCCCTGATAACCTTTCCACCCTTCAATTTTATCAGAACAACCTTACCCAGACTTTCATCAAGGACTTTTACTGCCATATCGACTGACAAAGCTAAATCTACCTACAGGTAAGGCATATCATAGGCATATATTAAAATTTCATTTTTAATGGATCTATTCTTAGCTTAGTAGATCTAAACTAACGTTGGGAGATTAGTTCAGGTTATTCGTCTTACCTAGACTAAATTCAATGGCTTGTTATGTTGAATTATTGAATTAAAAGAATTTATTAACTGAAAATGAATTGATCCGTATATTGGTTTGTCGACAATTCATCGGGCCGGAGCTCCTTTTTTTGTTATGATTTAGATCTCCGGATCGTTTATTTTCATCTTATACAAACTCCTCCATATGTCTTTCTGCTTTTCCAGAAGTAGGTAGAAATCCATAGTATTCGATTCTCCAGCGAATTACGATATCTGGATGTTTCCTCTTTATAGCCATTGTCTTAAATCGCATTCTACTTACGATCTGTTATTTGAATATAATCTCGAATAAGAGGTTTCCAAAACCCTACCGAATCGGCATTATGCAATGGCTTTATTATCATGTGCTTGATCTGATGCAATCTTGATGTAAAACAAGGCCCTAGAATTGGAATCATCTCTTAGCCTTTGCCCTATTTCTTGTTACATTAGAAAAGAGAGAAAGATGTCGTGTAGAATAAATGTATGAAAACATGCATATGCTTTTTCTAGCACAAACCAAGAAAAACTATCCAAGCAACAGATAAAAAACCTAGCGATATTCTAGTATAAATTACTGGTTACAATATACAAAAAATAGGTTATTTGGAAAATATGGTAAAAAAAATCGCGGAATTACTGAAAACTTGAGAGATCGAGGTAAAGAGTCGATTTAATTATATGCAATATATATTATTTAATAGAAATATTATTATTTCCTTTTTTTGTGCTTTTGTCA
>JBKPEX010000158.1:0-8861 GCA_046728625.1 Thermoproteota archaeon | reverse complement strand
AGATGGTTCTGATCGTAATACCTTCGAAATTACAAATTTTACGACAACCAACGCCAACAAATTGGTAAAACTAAATCCGGATGGCACTGTATTAATGAGGGGAACTACAGATGTCAAAATAAATGATAAAATCAAATTAACTGGTACCTATACTACAATAATTATAACCAAATTAAGAACAATCAGCATTATTCCAGATCCACTTAAGACAAGTACTCAATTTCATGGACTAGAGATCCAAGGAGTAACATTAGCATTCAAGGATCAGAACGGTCAAGAAATGTTAAAGTAATCACTTCAATTCGATGATAAATCACAAAATAAAAAATATTCCCAACTAATACTAATAAGAGAAATTAAATAATCCCTAACAGAATATTACAGGACTGCCAGGGATTCAGACTATCTGTGGATCTAAGGTTGTCATTTAAGAGAATTTTAACAAAATTCGCTCGCGCCAACCACATCACTCGGAGCGTTGAGAGAGGATTTTACTTTCAAAACAAAATAATAATTGCTCGTATAAAAGAGAAACCTCTACAAATCTATGATTGAAAACAAAAGAGAAAAATCCATGCTCCATATCCCTCATATGATGAACGATAATGGTACTCATAGCGAGGTTGCCAAGAGAATCAGTGGCGTTTAATTTAGAGTAGAACAGTACTCCTAAATATATTTAAGTTTTAGAACAAGTTCATTGCCAATGTCAAAAAAAGTTATCATAGGAACGTTAATAGCATTCGGGGCTCTTATAGTCGTTGTTAGTATTACTTCAAATAGTATTATTGCTGACGCCCTCCAAAATAATCAACTTCCTCCCTCTCCTGTTGCGACATCTACGTCTCCGGTAACAACCAACACTTTATCAACTTGGAGTACTGCCACTCCAAACCCTGTACCGAAAATGGAAGCCCCCGCTGCAGTACTAGGTGACAAAATATACATTATTGCTGGATACGGAGAGAAAGGAAAGCGCAATAAAAATACTGTGGAGGCCTATGATTTTAATACAGATAAATGGGCTGATGCGCCTGCTTTACCTGTTGCATTAAATCATGCCGCCGCTGCTTCTTATAATGGAAAAATTTACGTTGTAGGTGGATATCTTGACAATAAAGTTCCATCCAATAGATTGTTTGTTTATGATCCCGTTTCCAATACTTGGGCCGAGAGAAAGGCAATGCCAACTGCAAGAGCCGCGTTAACAGCGAATTTTATTGGCGGTCTATTTTATGCTGTGGGTGGAACTGATCAAGAGCCGCTTAAAGTTAATGAAGCATACGATCCGAGAACCGATACATGGACAGAAAAAGCGCCAATGCCAACTGCAAGGCAGCACCTTACGTCCGCAGTCGTTGAAGGAAAGTTATATGTAATAGGAGGGAGGACGACTGGAAAGTCTTCGAATTTAGATGCAAATGAAGCATATGATCCGAGAACCGATACATGGACAGAAAAAGCGCCAATGCCTTCTAAACGAGGAGGACTAACTGCAGCTGCTGTAAGTAACAGTATCTATGTTTTTGGAGGTGAAGCACCAGATAAGACTTTTAACAACAATGAAAAGTATGATCCAAAGACAAATACGTGGACTACGGAACCCCCAATGCCTACCCCTCGCCATGGACTAGCTGCCGTCTCTGTAGGAAATAATAAAATATATGTTATTGGAGGCGGACCAGAGCCTGACATCTCTTTTGCCAAAGTCAATGAGGTCTTCCATGTAGCAGTCTAAGCAGAAGAGATTATGAGTGTTTTACCAGTAGAGATATCCCAGTAGCAGGGACCCGTTATTCCAGAAGCCGTATCTTTTACGCATAAGACTGAGACGCTAATAAATTTGCATTGCGTGAGTTGGACATATTCAAAACCAATTCTGCATCCCTGGTGCGTTATCCCTCTTCTATCAAACTAATTAGCATATCTTAAATATGACACTTAGGATTTCAGAATCCAGACAGATCAATGTATTTTATTATTTAAGTATTACTAATCTTGAAACTCGGCAAGCATCGAGTAATTTTTTGCGATCAATTGCACTTATCGTATTATTTGCTTTATGGAATTAAAATTTATTGAAGTTCCGATTCACTAGACCAACTTAGCGTTAATTCTGGAATAGTAATGCGCAGAATGCTATTATAGATATCTTGGCAGGCCAATATCACAGGACACGTAGACGCTGATGGTTTATTCCTCTTTGTATACAATGTCTCTAAGATGTATTATTGTTAATATTAGGTTATCAAATTCCTTCTGCTCCAAAGTATCTATTTCATCTATTTTATTTTTTATCAAAATCTTAGTTTGCTGAGTTAGGTCAGACTTTGACTCTTTTTTCTGCTTATTCAATCTTGATTCTATCAGAGCTGCTCCAAGGGTTGAAATCAAGATTCCTAGTATAGCTATCCCTACAAACATGAGAATTGACGCAATTATTTTTCCAGCTGCTGTAACAGGATATACATCTCCATAACCTACTGTTGTGACAGTAGATATAGCCCACCAAAAGGCGTCTCCTATAGTAGTTATGTTGGCGCCGGGATTTGGTGACTCTACTAAATATTCACATATAGCTCCAAAGCTGATCGCCATAGCTGAAAAAATGATGATATATAGTAGTCTACGGCCTTCGAACGTCTTTAAAGTCCTAAAAAAGAGATAAAGTATCATGAATAGCCCTACTAGTCTGAATGACCTTGTAGAGGCTCCAAGGAAAGTTTGCTTTCCTTGTTCAGGTATCACTGCAAAGAAAACGAACGGTATCATTGCAGGTATCTCATACCAGTGATTCAAAATAAATTTGGCCGGTCGTTCTTTTGAGTTTCTTAGTCTTCTATAGAAATCTATTGCTAATATAGCTACGACAAAAAAATCGAACAGATAAATTAATTGCATTACATAATCCGATAATGAGAAGATATACGGAATGAGAATCACTATTATAGAAGCGGATGTAATGACAGACACAAACAGTTCGACCTTTTGGTTAATCATTGACGAGCTTAATTCTCCTTCTAGAAATTACCTTTTGTTATGTTTTATATATTATGTTTCTATGCGGTGAATCATAACATTTATTGCGAAAAAATTTGATCACAGTTACACCACCAAAGCGGCGGCCAGAAAAATGCTAGGATCTAGAACTGTTTGAAAGGCAAATGTAAGAATTACAGCTAAGCAGCAATATTTCTTTTAGGTGTATTATTTGGACTTGTAACTACCTATTGAAGTGCAAAAGAGTCGCATTACAGGAACAAGTATTATGATCTCGAAATCTTTAGCACAACTAATCAACCAACGATCTGCTACACTGAGTTGATATGCTCAATAGTTATACTCGATGTAGCTGATGATATACATCTAAAGTGTTGTTGATTAATTATCCTCTCAGTCTAAATTCGTAAACAGAGATTGCATTATTCTTAGTGTCTGAAGGCCCCACAAATTCTGCAAGTCTATATATGTTATACAATTGCCTATTTTTATTCAGTAACTCAATTTGCTGGGCTGCACTATTCTTACTCAATAGATTCTTTAATCCATTGTCCAAAACTTCCACAATTATATTTGATCTGATGTGTTTATTATTCTCGTAGTATCCTATATAATCACCGGGAAATTGAAAAACGTATTGCGGTATCCATAGATAAGCTGGATTTCCAACTACTGTCGGTTCACTTTTAATATCATCGTACATATTAGAATTGGCATTATCGTGCAAATATTGAGTCAAAAACGCAGTAGCTTTGAAGAACACTGAATTATCACTTGAAATAATTGCGAAAGCATTATTTGATAGTCCAATGATTCCGATTACCAATATAACTATGTAGGGTAGATATCGTCCAAATGCTTGCCTTATATTGCTGATACCATTGCTCAAATAGAGAATCAATCTCGCCCCGGCTATACAACAGACGGGTAACACTGGAAGAAAGTGCCAATATGAAACAAAACCTACAATGTATAGGAATACGAGAAATGGAGCAGCCCACAAGAGAATAAATAAATCTTTTTGTATAATTATGGTAAAAACAAGACCGATAGCCGCTATCGTAACAAATAACGGATCCATCATAAAGTTATACTTTAAGGAGGAAAAAAAAGTATGATTAGCTCTTTGCGTTTGCGTATATACACTGGACCACCATTGATCTAGTTGACCTATAGAAAGAGCATAGGCTGGCCAAATTAACGGTATCATGATCACAGGAACAAGCCATATACTGAATGATACCAATTTTTTATTACTTTTAAAAATGAGAAACCCAACTAGTGGAATCATGGTAAAGGCGGGAATTTTTGTAAATATTGCTAAACCCAGAAAGATACCTGAGAGTAAGATTAACACGTTGTTATTTACGCTGTATTTATAATCCCGTCCAAAGTAAATAGCAAATAAGATTGAGGACAAAAAAAAGGGCAACTGAATTGGCTCTAAATGAACCCACCTGAGTTCGCTGCCAATTGGCGTAACTGCAAAAAGCATAGCCGCCAAAAAAGCCGCCTTGCGATTATACAAGAGGTCTGTCATTTTAAATATAAGAAAAGTGTCAGCTATAGACAACACTCCTGTGAGAATTCTTGGTATTAAATACAGCATTTCGATAGACACCGCCTTTCCATCAGGATTAGGGTTAAGTGAGTGCGGATAGCCTACAATCTTAAAAATTCCTGCCAAAAAAAGTTGTGCAAAATAAGGATGGTCATAGAATGGTCCTTCTTGAGGACCAAGTCCATTTAAGACATGAATAGCCCGTCGTAAATAAATGGCCTCATCATTGGATAGACCATAAGGAAAATCAATGGGCTTCCAAAGATGGACAAAACCACATAGCACTATAGGAATGAGCAGCATCAAAAGCGACGGTTTCTTTATTTTTTGTACAAGCAGCAATTGAATTTATATAAACTCTTAATTGTCATTAATTAATTAACCTATAACATCATTATGACAGGATAGCGAAATCCGCATCACATAACAGAGACTTTAGTAGAAAATTGGGCTTCATTATATTTTATTGCTAATGATAAAGCCCTACGCTATACGATCCATTATTTTTAGTATTTATTTTCAATCTCCTACTCTATCCAAGATTGCAAATCTCTTTTATTGCAAGAATGCCATTCCATGCAATACTACGCAACAAAGGACACAAACAGTGTTGTTTCTTGTTTGGGTTAAATTATACTGTTGTAGAAAGCAGAAAATTACTCAATAATCATAAAGGCCGATGCTCACTGATTATTGTTCCAATGTTCCTAAATACTCATAAATCCGATTGCCTAGGAGGATAAATATGGATAATACTACGCGCTATATGGCAATGCTGGGAATAGGAACAATAGTTTTTGGTATATCGCTCTTTGTATTACACATCCCAGTCCGAACCGCGATCGTATTTTTTATTCTTGGATTTCCGCTAGTTTTGCTGTGGTTATACGTGGATACAAAATCCAAGCAACAGAGTACTCTAAGTACAATTACTAAACAAGTCTGTATATGCCAAATATGTAAACATGAAGAGGCAAAGCTCTGTTTGGAGAGAAGATGCGCATGCTGTATTATGATGAAGGGTAATTCTGTAATAGGCCACTCTATTAATCCTCTGCAGTAAGGATATATTAAATAAGTTGTTGTCATCACTTTGTCTCCTACAATCCATGGACGCAAGATCTTCAGTTATACTAAAGATGTGTTTTCCGCCATGATTAGTTCAAAGCATTACTGTTATAACATAGGCTGTTCTAGCGCAATAATGATGATACAGCACAAGGCTAGTCAAATACTGAACAACAAAATTATATCTCTTTACATGCTGGCGTTCTCTTGACTGTAGCACAAATTCCTCGAGTTCCGAATAAGTTCAAAATCATAGCAGCGATTGTAACCTTGGTTATTGTCGTCATATTCATGTCAGAGTCTGCAGTTGTTGTTCAGGCTGGACACAGGGGAATAGTACTTTATGTCGGAGCCGTAGAAAACCGAGTGTTAGGAGAAGGATTTCACTTCATCACGCCATTTGCTGAACAAGTAATACAACTTGAAGTGCGGACACTCAAATTCGAAGCTGACGCGTCCGCTGCTTCAAATGATCTACAAGAGGTGCAAACGGTAATAGCATTGAATTACCACATTGATCCAAGTGATGCCAATTTAATATATCAACAGTTAGGGGCAAATTATGCAGAGAGAATAATTGCACCCACAATACAAGAATCGGTAAAAGCAAGTGTTGCCAAATTTAACGCAGAGGAATTGATAACAAAAAGAGCGACAGCAAAAGCAGTTATAGCGAAAGCTATCCGTAACACTCTTTCTAACAGGAACATAATAGTTGAAAATGTGTTCATTACCGACTTTAAATTCTCACAATCTTTTGCTGACCAGATAGAATCGAAGGTGGTAGCTTTTCAAAAGTTCCTTACCGAACAGAATAATTTAAAGGCTGTTCAAGTAATTGCTAACCAAACAGTAGTACAAGCCCAGGCAGCAGCTAGGGCAAATGTAGCTAAAGCAAGTGGGGAATCTCAGGCCATTAAAATAATCACTGAACAATTAAGACAAAGTCCTCGATATCTTCAATGGCAGGCCATTAATAGGTGGAATGGACAGATGCCTTATTCTTTGGGTAGCGGCGCATTTCCCTTTTTCCAACTCCCAGCACAACAAAGACAACTACAAAATCAAACTAGATAATATTTATCAGATCTTGAATGGATGAATACTAATTATGATATCAATACGACAGAGCCTTAAACCTCAATATTTAAGGTATGCGATACGACTGACAAACACAGATCCAGTTCTTCTACTGAAGACTGGAGTATTAGAATCAAGAAAGCCATTCGAATAAGATCTCGATATTTGTAGTAGTGCTGTGGAAGATCGAAATTGCAAATATACCGTTTGCCATGTCAATACATTGTGAAATTATGAGAAATAAAAGATCATTCTTCCACCATTATAGCATCAGTTTTCTGATGCAGAGGAGAGTGCGGAGATAAATTATCGAAATATTATTTATGATGTTTTACACATCACGTCTGAGGCTAATAAGGAGGTTGAATAACATTTCCAAGAGGATCTCAGATCCTTATATTTACTTGGTCAAAGGGCCATCCTTGGTTAGTTTAAGAGGAAACGGAAGAGTATTAGGAAAAGACGTTTCAAACAGCTGCACCTCGCTACGAGCAGGAAAAATTCTACCTTTTGAGATTGATTCCAATTCTAAGATCCATGTGAGTCTTGATCAACTAGCTGAAATCTGGCTTACGAATAGATTATCTGCTGGAACAGCAATATGGAAAAAAATCATTAGAACTATTTTCTTACAACAAAACAAGAAAATTCTACTTGTAGGAGGTACCGACAAAGGTAAATCTACCCTGGCTGTCTATATAATAAATACTGCGCTAAAAAATGGATATAAAACCGCTATAATAGACGCCGATATAGGACAAGGAGACCTAGCTCCTCCAAACGCTATCGGTGCGGCCATTGTTAGGAGACAAGTAATAGACCTACGAGATGTCAATGCGCAATTATTTCAGTTTGTGGGAAACACGAGCCCTATGGGATTCGAAGAGATAGTTATCCAGTCAGTACTAAACTGCATCAAGCAACTTTGCGACTCTTTTGACATCTGTATTATCAACACAGATGGATTTGTGGAAAACTCCGGGATTCATTACAAGATAAAGCTCGCTAAGGAATTGCTGCCAGACCTAATTATTTGCCTAGGAGATCCCTCTGTTTATCATTTGATCAAATCAAATTGTACTTTGATGCCGGTAATATATTCAAGGTCTCCCGAGGACACGATAAAGTCAAGGATGGAGCGTATTGCTAATAGAGTAGATCAGTACTTCAGATTTATTGCAACACATTATAACAATAACAAAGTAGTCGTCGTTCGATGCGATAATATTATGTTTGTATACAGAGGGACCGCACTATCTGGAATGTTTGATGATAATGTTGGCTTTTTATATCTTGGAGAAGGCAAAGATTTGCGAATAGAGTCAGAAAAACTTGTAGGGATGTTTGTAGGACTGGGATCAGATGGACGAGTTGTAGGCTTTGGTATTATACTACAGGCATCTTCTGGTGGAATATTGATTCAATCAAGCATTGAAAATGTGGACAAAATCTTCTTAAGCAATTCGGGATTAGACGTTGATAGTAAATTGGAGTTTAAGATAGATTACTAACATTGGGTTTTGTATAATTGCTTCTTAAAGAATACTGAAAAGAAAGACATAATAATGGTTTTTTTCATTCGTAAGAGGTCTATGATTCGATTTCTATTACTTATTTTGATTATAGTGCCTAGTACACTTCTACTAAATATCTCTCTGTTGAGCGGACCTTTCAAAAATGCTGCAGCACAAGAACAGCCAACCGTGAAGGATTCTAATTTAAAAGTTGAGACAGTAGTCCAGGGCTTGACAACAGGTGAACCGGAAGGACCCACTAGCATGGCATTCATAAATAATAATAATATCTTGGTTTTGGAGAAGAACGGTAATGTCATGCTAGTCTCCAATGGTATTTTAAAACCAGATCCTATTTTGAAATTACCCGTAGATACAACCAATGAACGTGGCCTGTTAGGAATAGCAATAAAAAATGATGCCTCACCAAAAGAGGTATTTATTTATTTTACCGAGTCTAAGGGAGGTGAAGATCTAAGGAACAGAGTTTACAAATATCAGTGGAATGGGCAGTCACTTGTTCAGCCCTCCCTAATTCTGGATCTTCCGGCACTACCTGGACCAAATCACAACGCCGGAAAATTGCTCATAGGGCCGGATCACTATCTATATGCTATAATAGGTGAGCTTAGACATAA
>JBKPEX010000102.1:0-11162 GCA_046728625.1 Thermoproteota archaeon | reverse complement strand
ATGTATTAATATCAACAGCTAGCTCTTCAGCACTTGTCACAGCTAAATCCATTACTGACACAATACCTGCTTCTTTAAGCTTCTTTGCTGTAGTTGGACCGACGCCTTCTATATCCTGAATTTCCAAGTCTTCAGGCACTGCAGCATTTTTTCTATCCATAATCTTACATAACTTGATCATTGCTACTCGTATTAAAATGGAATCATGAATGAATAGTATGGAACAATTATAACTTTCTATTATTGCTTGATATAATTTTCGATTTTCTGTAGTCCCAATTTATTATTGATCCAATAATATAATTGATCACCCAAACAGTTTTTCAAAAACACACAAATGAATTAATTATTATCTTGGTATAACTAGCGGTTCAAATAATACTCTATAAAGCGATACTAATTGATTATTTTGTTATCTAATCTTTTAACTCTCTTTTTGTAAATTGATAATATTGATAAAACCATAATTTTCTCTGGTAGTTCTGCTAACAGCCATATTGTATTCGTATATCTTTTTTGAATATTCTTTTAATATAGGCATCATATCGTCCAAAGATTTACTCGCATAGAATCCAGGACAATCACCAGTCAATTGAAAAGTTGCATGCACAATGGGTCTTCCCTTATCTGATTCTATCCATGATGCAAATGGATAGAGCCAACAAACACCTGGTTTATCAGGATGGATCTGGCAATAGCCTTCTTCACTTAAGAATCTGCATGTAAGAGGAGTACCATCATGCTCATCTCCCTCGTAGGTTTTTCTCTTTAATGAGAGCATAGTAAGTGTAGTTATGACGTTATCAGATGGAGTTTGCTCTTGCCAGCTCGAAATTCTAGTTTCATTCCTTATGAATTCAGCATTTGAATTATAACCCATTTTTTTAGCAATGATTCTGATATCATCTTTTGTAAGCGGCAATCTACCCTGTTGTTCGCAGCAGTTATGACATTCAGGCCACAGACATTTCCACAAAATGTATAGACTATCTTCAGTAAGAGTAGGAATATGAAATATAACTCCGCCTATATTTAGTGATGTATTAACTACGTCATTTCTCTTACCTAGGTGCAGATCGTACACTTCAGGATCTATTTTCCATTTTTTGGATAGCCTCTCTAGCGAAGATTCGATAGATTTTGGATTCAATACTAACCAATACCAACAAGTTTATAAAAAACCTGACGTTTAAATGTGCCTCCAAATGCAATAATCACTGGCTTTCGTAGCAAAAATTGACCATACTACCATCAGTGGAACACATAAGAAATCATAATAGTGGTACTAATAAGCGTAGAAGTAAAGGAAAACATGCATCCTCCACTGAAAATCGTAGAATGGTATGGGAAAACGTTGTGTGGCCTTTAGTATTAGATGTTAGCAGATCTTATTTTACATTAAAGGAATATCATATTAAGAGAGACGAATTTTGTCAAAATTCCGAGATCCGACCATCAAAGGTAGCAGGTGGCTTTGTATCGCTATTGGTAAAGGGAATTCTTGCTAGAGAAAAGGATATCTATTCAATTCATTATAGACTTATACCATATATGCGTAAGAAGGTGAACTTGGAATACGGTCTTGTTATAAGAGAGATTAATACCAAACGGTAAAATCAAATATTAGTCTGTTTATGATATTCATGTAGCTCGTATGAAAGCCCGGTCGAACCTGTATTGTTATGTATTAAACAGGTACCGAATCTAGTGGCCAATCTCCAAGGATGGGGGCTAGGGATTTCAGGCTCTGGATCTATAAAGAGAAAAGACACCTGGAGACAGCAGTTCGAATCTGCTCCGGGCTACTTATCTATCTATCTATCTATCCTTATAACCTAGGGCCAGCATCTCTTATTCGCAGTGGTACGTTCCCAAATTTTTCAAAATTTCTAATAAATAACTCTGCAAGTCGCTTGGCTGATTCATCATATTTATCCTTGCTAGACCATGTATTGCGAGGGTTTAGAACTTTAGAGGGCACATTAGGACAAGAAGTTGGAATGTCGAGATTAAAAATCTCAGTATGTTGGAAGGGCGTTTTCTCTAAATCATCGTTAATTGCAGCCCTTACTATCGCCCTAGTATGTTTAAGGTTCATTCTCTTTCCAATACCGTACGGACCGCCAGACCAGCCTGTATTAATAAGGTATACTTTGGTGTTATGTTCAGCAATTTTCTGCCCAAGCATTTTTGCGTATATCTTAGCATGCAGCGGCATAAAAGGCGCTCCAAAACATTGTGAAAAAGTCTCCTTAGGTTCAGTTATTCCTCTTTCTGTTCCAGCTAATTTACTAGTATAGCCAGACATAAAGTGATACATCGCGCCTTCATTTGTGAGCTTCGCAATGGGTGGCATCACACCAAATGCATCAGCAGTCAAAAAAATAATAACTTTTGGATGATCTGCAAGGCTCGGAATTATTGCATTAGGTATAAAATCAATAGGATATACGACGCGAGTATTTTCTGTAAGGCTTCCATCAGCAAAATCAGGTTCCCTATTATTTTCGTCAATAATAACATTCTCCATTACTGAACCAAATCGAATGGCGCTCCAGATCTGGGGTTCCTTTTCTTTCTTTAGATTTATACATTTTGCATAACAACCTCCTTCAAAATTGAAAATACCATTATCTGACCAACCATGTTCATCGTCTCCTACAAGACGTCTTTCAGGATCAGCTGAAAGGGTAGTCTTGCCTGTACCTGATAACCCAAAGAATAATGCCGTATCAGCAGATTTTTTTCCTACATTTGCTGAACAATGCATAGGAAAAACGCGTTTGCCCGGTAAAATGTAATTCATAACTGAAAACATAGCCTTCTTGATTTCCCCTGCATACGATGTCGATCCTATAAGAATGATTTTCTTCTTGAAGTTGATTATGATAAACGTCTCTGTTCTAGTTCCTTCTATTTCAGGTATTGCTCTAAAATCGTTTAAGGATAATAAAGTAAATTCAGGTTCAAAATTTCCAAGTTCTTCTATTGTTGGACGAATAAAGATTTGAGTTGCAAAAAGACTGTGCCAAGCCTTATCAGTAATTCCTCGTACAGATAACCTTGTTTCAGGATCTGCTCCTACAAATCCATCAAAAATAAAGAATTGTTTTCCTTCAATGGACTTCTTCATTCTACAATAAATCTTTTCAAACTTATCCTCAGAAATTGGATTATTTGTCTTACCCCAGTCAATAATATCATGAGTAGTGTCGTCATCAACAATATATCTATCATCAGGAGATCTTCCTGTAAATTTGCCAGTTTTTACACACAATGCCCCTGTAGAAGAAAGAATTCCTTCTTTTCTATGAATGGCAGTCTCTATCATAGATGGTACCGATAAATTATGATGTATTTTACCTAATCTAATGTCTATCTTTTCTAGTTGCATAAGACACTTTGTTCTTATAATCTTAGAGTCGTCATTCATAGGCATGATTAAATATTGATCTATATATTTAATTGATTTCCTACAATAAATCTAGAAGTGAGTTCTAAGTATTAGATTACAATGTAAATATTCACTTGCAATACAAGTGTTAGGCTGTTAAAATGAGTTCAATGCACTTCCTACAATCTAACCCCAAGACTTGGAGTAGCTTGTGGGACCTTTTGTTGATCGGTATATTCCGGTTATAGATGATCTTTGTCGGGGTATGCCTGTGAAAGCCAGATCATTTTAATTATACAGTTATAATTTAAGCCTATCTAAAGATTTTATATTATGCTTTTATTGTTAATATAAAACTAAGGAATGAACTAATATGATACATATAACTATCTATCTACTATATGTTAGTCTTCAAATATAATTAGAATCCGTAGTGTCTGTATCAAGTATCTAAACAAACCAAAACTCAAATACAAAGAACAAAGACTGCAAAGTATTGTTAATATCATTTGCTGACGTCTTTGTATTAGCATTAATCTATCACTACAACATCTCAAAGTTTCTTAGTATCAACTGTAAAGCATCCTAGATATATTTTGACATGCGTTAGGGATCGTAATTGAACTATATAACATTCACATTCGTAATGATTTTTGGAGTCGCCGTATTGCTGTCTACGACTGTCTCATTTATACCATATGCTTTAGCTTGGGACACTCAGAAAAATACTGGCAGCACTGATGAAGTTAAAAATACCAATACAAAAATCAATATAGTTAATCAATGTCATAATAATGCTGTATGTATTGCACAAGTGATACAAAATTATTGTTCTATTACAAATGACCCAACTACGTGTGGCCAAGCAGGTGAATCTTTGAAACTTAGTAAGGGACCACAAGGAGAGCAAGGACCTAAAGGTGCCAAAGGTGAGACAGGAGAGCAAGGACCACAAAGACCTTTAGCATCTATAACAGGAACTCTCTTGATAAAAATCAGAGTTGATAATACGAAAGGAGGTACTCTCTCTGCATCTGACTTTAATGTAGGTATAGAAGGCACTAGTCCACTTCCGCAGCAATTTCAAGGTTCGGAACCTTACACAATAATCCAAATAGGTAAAGGTAACTATAATGTGAGCCAAGAAATAGAAGACGGTTATTCTTTGTCTTTAGATGGTGAATGTTCAGGTTCTATAAAAGTGGGTGAAATAAAGACGTGCACATTATTCAATACATTCGCTGGTTAACGGTAATTATTTAACTCTTGCAAGAGAATTAACCAAGGAACGTCGCCACAAGAAAGAACTTTAAACGTGGCAAAAAATCTAATAAATGAAATTTACAAGTATATTCACATACAAGTAAAATTTTAGGGAGTTATTAATTATAATGAACAAACATACACAATAGTTTATCGTTAAATTATATAAGGTGTTTAGATAGTCTAACACTTATTGTGGTAGAGCAAAATCGCCGTAGTCCCAATGCTTCACCGGGTCGGCAAGATGAAAAACCAGTGTCCAACACCTCATCATTAAATAGAAACGCCCACAAACAGAAGTTCAAAGTAGCTCTGACTTCTGTAGTCGCTTCTATTGCTCTTACTATATTAAAGCTTATTATAGGATCTTCTACAAACAGCCTTGGAATTCTATCTGAAGCTATGCATTCTGGGCTCGATGTAATAGCTGCGCTGATGACACTTTATGCTATAAGAATTGTGACCAGACCACCAAATCCAAGATATACATACGGCTATGCAAAGGTCGAAAGTCTGTCAAGTTTAGCTGAAATAATACTTCTATTTGCAGTAGCTGCCTGGGTATTTTATGAAGGTGTTGAAAGAATATTTTTCAGAGCCATCCAGCCAGAAATTACTGTGTTCTCATTTGCAGTTATGTTCATTTCTATAGGAGTGGATTTTGGAAGATCTAGAGTATTATACAAAACCTCAAGAAAATTTGGTAGTCAGGCTCTTGAAGCTGATGCATTACATTTTAAAACGGATATGCTCTCCTCTACAATCATCATTGTTGGACTGCTTTTGGTGTTGTTATACCACATTCCAAATGCTGATGCTTACGCTGCAATTATGGTGGCGATTATGATAATATATACTTCTCTTGGACTAGGGAGGAGGACACTAGACGTTCTGCTGGATCGAGCCCCTAAAGATGAGTATCAACGTATTCTAGAGACAGTATCTGGATTAGAAGGCGTTAACAGGGCGCACGATATTCGTGTTAGGAAGATGGGATCAGAGACCTTTGTTGATATGCATATTGAGGTTCCCAGAACTTGTACTCATGATAAAGCTCACAAAGTAGCCACTGCAGTTGAAAATAAAGTAAGAGATGTTTTTCCTAATTCTGATGTACTTGTGCACGTTGATGCAATAGAGTCCTTAAGTGAGACACTAACTGACAGAGTAAGATTAGCAGCTGCAGAAACAGAAGGTATTAGAAATGTTCATTCTATATTTATAACAAGGGTGCTGCCATTATCGTTATCGTCTACAGTAGAGGAAAAAAAAATAACCACAGGTTTAAAAAACGATTTATCTGATCTTCAGAATAAAAAATCACCACTTCATTTGTATCTTGATGTACAGATGGACAGCAGCCTTGACCTTAAAACTGCCCATGCTGTTATAGATACTTTTGAAAAGAGAGTAAAAGATGAGATCCCAGAAATAACTAATGTCACTACGCATATTGAGATAGAAACAAGCAAGAATATAGCAATAGGCGTAGAAAAGAAAATAAATCAAACATATTTGGAAAAAATAAGAAACATGGCTCAATCTATTGATAGAGTAACAGACTGCAAAGATATTGGAGTAGTGGATATCAATGGCGAACTACATATCACATTAACAATAAGGATAAAATCAATGCCAGAGAAAACTGTTACCACAATAGAGGAAGCACATAATGTAGCCACCAATGTACAGAATCTTATTATGATACAGACCGGAGCTTCTAGGGTAGTAGTACATACAGAACCTTCCTCATAATCAAATATCTGCATATTCCAATTGAATACTAACACCATCGACCAAATTTTCACTTGATCAAATTATTGCATTTTCACAGGAGTTATATACATTTGACTAGAGAAATTTGATAATCAAATCATTCTATTCTATTGTGCCAAAGAAACAATGGTATGCCGCTTAATAATCCCTATCGCTAACTCCGCGCAAAGTTAATTAGAAGCCAGATTAACCTTTCCTAGATATTAAAATGGTTAACAAGGATAAGGTTCAAAAAATCTTTGATGATATGCTCATTTCAAAAAATAAGTATAATGTAATAACGGAAGAATCTGCCAAAGAGATTCTGACTGAGTATGGAATCAAGGTGCCACGTTATTCGCTCGTTTCTAATCCAGAGGAAGCGGTGGAAAAATCTAAGGACCTAGGTTTTCCATTGGTAGCAAAAATTGTTTCGCCTCAAATTTTACATAAGACCGATGTACAGGGAGTCAAAGTTGGTTTGAACTCTCCTGCAGATGTTCATGAAACTTTTAATGATATGTATAAGCGCCTATCAAATCAATATAATATTAAAGGGATTCTACTTGAAAGAATGGTTCCATCAGGTATAGAATTAATTATTGGTCTTCAAAATGACCCACAATTTGGACCCGTAATTATGGTTGGCCTAGGCGGAATATATACGGAAATTTTCAAGGATGTAGCATTTAGAATGCTACCAATAACCAAACAGGATGCGATTGAAATGCTTGAGGATTTGAAGGGCAAACAAATATTGAAAGGCTTCAGGGGTGCAGAACGAATAGATGTAGAAAATATGCTAAGCAATGCTTTAGTAAATATAGGAAATCTCGGGACAGATGCTGCACGCTATTATGAAAGTATAGATTTTAATCCAGTAATAGTATATCCAAATGACTACTGTATAGTTGATGCCAAAATAATTTTAAGAGAAAAACCTAATACTAGTGTGATTTCAGATGCTCAGCCAGATTCAAATTATATTGATATTTTCTTCAATGCTAAATCCGTAGCCTTGATAGGTGCATCTCCAGAATCTGGTAAGATAGGAAACTCAGTTTTGGAGAGCTTAGTCAAGCATGAGTACAAAGGCAAAGTCTTTCCCGTTAATGCGAAGGGGTATCCAGAAATCATGGGAATAAGAGCATATAAAAGCCTTGATGATATAAACGAGCAGATTGACGTTGTTGTGGTTACAGTCGATTTGAAATTTGTTCCAGATCTGCTAAAAAGCTGTGGCAGAAAAGGTATTCATAATATGGTTATTATTTCCGGAGGAGGAAAGGAGCTTGGTGGAGAACGTGCAGATATCGAACAACAAATAAAAGACTTATCAAATCAACTAAAGGTTAGAATTATCGGCCCAAATTGTATTGGGATGTTTAATGGTGAGAACAGACTGGATTGTGCATTCCAGGGTCACTCAAGAATGCTAAGGCCTAAAAACGGTAATGTCGCATTCCTTTCCCAGAGCGGTACTATTGGTATTGCTTTCATGGAAACATCTGATACATTTGGTATGAGTAAAATGGTTTCATATGGTAATAGATCTGATGTAGATGAGGCAGATATGATATGGTATCTTTCTGAAGATCCACATACTAAGGTAATTGGTCTTTATGTGGAGGGATTGGGTGATGGTCGTAAGTTTGTGAATACTGCTAGCAAAGTTATAAAGGAAAGAAAGAAACCAATTGTAGTATTTAAGAATGGTAGAAGTGCAAGAGGTGCTAAACAAGCTGCGTCACATACCGGTTCACTAGGAGGCACCTATAGTGTTATAAAAGGCATTTTTGACCAAAAGGGAATTATTTCTGTAGATAGTTACGAAGAACTTACAGGCTCACTTAAGGCGCTGACATGGCAGCCCCCTACTATGGGAAATAGGATTGCCATGGTAACAAATGGCGCAGGGCCAATTATTGCAGCCATAGATCATTTTGAAAGACTAGGTCTACAGGTCGCAGAAATTAGTGAGAAAACAAAAAATGCGTTTAAGGAACATTATCCACCAACATATATAATTGGAAATCCTTGTGATATTACTGGGTCTGCTAGTGCCAATGACTACAATTTTGCAATACAGACATTCATGGATGATCCTGCTGTAGATATAATCATGCCATGGTTTGTATTTCAGGATGATCCCTTAGAAGAAACGATCGTGGATGTATTATCGAATTTTCAAAAACAAAAGAGAAAACCTGTACTCGTAGGTGCGATGGGAGGACCGTTTACCGAGAAAATCTCAAAACGTATCGAAGATGAAAACGTTCCAGTATATCATTCTGTTTTGACTTGGATAACTGCAGCAGGCAGTCTTGTCAAATGGCGCAATTTAACAAGAGGTACTTAGTATAGGACGCTATGACCATATTTGGATTGTTAGCCAAAGAGATATCCAGCTATAGTACAGCATAAACTAACATTTTGGGTAAATATGAAATAATAATTAGTAAATCGATAGGTATGCAAACGATGTAGATAGAAACAGATTAGAACACTTAAATATATGTATATAAGCAAGCCAAGAAATTCTTACGCTTATAACCAGAGAAATCAAAAACTTATTATATTTATAAATGGAAGTTAATTTATCATGGAAAGTACACAACAGAGCCAAGTAGTGACGATTACACAAAAGGCTGCCCAAAAAGTTGCTGAATTTATGAAACAAGAAGGCAAGGATAACCTTTTTCTTAGAGTCTATGTATCGGGTGGTGGTTGCTCTGGTTTATCCTATGGAATGGGATTTGAAGAAAAATCCGATGAGGATGATAATATCATTGAAGAAAACGGAGTAAAGGTTCTCATCGATAGTTATAGTCAAAGATACCTAAAAGGTGCAAACATAGATTACATTGAAAGTCTAATGGGCGCTGGATTTAAAATAAACAATCCAAACGTAACAAAGAGCTGTTCATGCGGCCATTCATTTAGCACAGAGTAAAGATACTAGTAGAGTTAGCGTCATGTACTCAAGGAGTTAATTTTTTTTCTCTGAAGAATTTCCGTATAACAATTAGTAACTTTAGTTTTAGAGTCTAAAGGAGCGTAATAATATATTATAATTGAAAATCTATCCTGTCTTAGAAAGTTTGATTCACTTTTGGGTATCAATGAGCACATCTTAGTATATTATTGGTTTGGTTGTTAGGTTGTAAAGAGCAATTTACAGAAGGCATGTCAAACGGCTAACGACCACTTGGTATAAACACAAGAACTTGATGTTTACATGTGTTTGTTATTATGATAGTATCTTTGTTTTAGTTATTGTGCTCATTTTGTTATGCTTACTCCAAGTAAAATCAAAAACTTATCCTATCACCAATAAGTGAAGTTGAGATAGTTATTATATAGAATAATACTCAAATGTAATTACTGGTAATATTATTAATCAATTGTTTAGCATCCTTTGTCAAATTTTTAACTGTCGGATTGCTATTAATTATTTTCTCTGTACCTTTAAATACACCTGAAATGAACGCATTCCAACCTATTCCAATGACGGCTAGAATCAATACTGCAAGTAGTATCCATGTCAATAATCCCATAATTTATTGTATCCATTGCCTACTTTAAAGATTCTAAAAACTCATTTCATTTCTTTTGTCTAGGAAATGATCTAAGGCCAAATGCCTCTGATTTTTGTAGCTTCAACTACTCTACTGACTCCTAATGCTGTACTTGCCTTACGCATGTTGACATGATATTTCTTGTGCAAGTCATATACATCAGAGAATGCTTTTGTAATGTTTTTATCTAGTCTTATGTTTACTTCCTCCTCACTCCAATATTCTCTCCTGAGATTTTGTAACCATTCAAAATACGATACTGTAACTCCTCCGCCATTTGCGAGAATATCTGGGATTACCAATATTTCATTTTTAAATAAAACCTCATCTGCCTCAGGTGTAGTAGGCCCATTGGCTGCTTCAGCGACAATCTTAGCACTTATCTTTCCTGCATTTCTCTTTGTAATTTGATTTTCTAAGGCTGCTGGTATTAATATGGTGCATTCTGTTTCAAGTAACTCATCATTGGCAATTGATTTTGTTCCCGGAAATCCTTTAACTGACCCGTTTTTTTCTTTGTGTTTTCTCAGAGCACCGACTTGAATTCCGTTCTTATTATAAACACTTCCCTGTGAATCGGATGCCGCGACGATTTTTGCTCCTTGTTCTTCGATAATCTGAGCTGCAAATTGGCCTGCATTACCGAACCCCTGTACAGCCACTGTAGCAGTAGCTAAATCAATTTTCAATTTCTTTGCCGCCTCTCTGACAGTAAATGATAATCCCCTGCCTGTTGCTTCATTCCTTCCTAACGAGCCACCTATTGCAAGGGGTTTTCCTGTAATGACTTCTGGCTGGACAAAGTTTCCCTTGAGCGCAGAATAGGTATCCATAATCCAAGACATTTCTTTACCGCCTGTATAAACATCGGGGGCAGGTATGTCTGTGTGTGGGCCTATAATATCAGAAATGCCGTAGGCATATCGCCTAGTCATACGCTCAAGTTCGCCGTCTGACATCTCCTTTGGATTGCAAATTATGCCTCCTTTCCCTCCTCCATAAGGGATATCAGCAATTGCACATTTCCAAGTCATCCACATAGATAGAGCTTTAACTTCATCGATAGTAACCTGAGGATGATATCGTATGCCTCCTTTGTAAGGACCACGGGAATCATTATGCTGCGATCTAAATCCTGTAAAAACTCTGATTTCTTTGTTATCCATTCTTAT